>CAYYMO010000168.1:0-6735 GCA_964472955.1 uncultured Methanomicrobia archaeon
CCTGATCAACGCCAAGCGCTTTCGCAAGTTGTGGGTTAAACTTGTTTTCTAATATATATATGTTTGACTTATCGTTTGAATATTCAATATCATAATGTTCTTTTAGTATTTCAATACATCCATCTTGTAATCTCTCTATAAAGCTCTCTGTATCCACGGCTTGATCGGCTAATATCCCCTCTACATACCCGTCACTCCGGTCCAGATATACAACATCTTCTGCATCAAGCAATCTGCGCACAGCATTTCTATCGACATTTTGCGCTTTGTGAACGACAGCAAGTTCCATTTTGACAAGATTCAGCTGAAATCCTCTCATATCATCAGAGATACCGTCACGCAAAGCAGTGCTTATTCGTAAATTTTTGCTTGCGTCGCACAATTCATGTTTTTTTACCTCTTTTCTCAGAGCGAGGTACTTCTTCCACGGTAGACCGCCATGTTCCCTCACATCGCGCGTTCTAAGGACTTCATAGCCGAGCTCTTTAATTAGTGATTCAATTTTTCCTTTAAATCTCCCCATATACTTTCTATCAAAATAGGCGAAGTCGCCTGCTGAGTTTTCAAACGCGCTTCTTATGAGTTCTTTATCGAGATATTCCAGTTGATACAACGGAAAAATGTGCCCAAAACATATATCGGAGCTGTAAAGAAGTTCTGTATGCCGAGCTGCATAATGATTCCCGCCGAATCCTACAGCTGTCGTACACTCTGAAGATAATAGGTCAAAATCAAGAGCAAATATTGCTTTTGCGATAGTTTTTGCCATCTGATGGTTGTGCCACTCGGCCTCAGAACTCCCCAGCTCTACAAATACACAAGGTTTGACAATATCGGAAGGACCATGATGTGTTGCTTCGAGGGCAACTGCAACGTCTGAAAACTCTTTCAAATTATACATGAGTGATCTAAGCGCTCTAGGAGCTGTGCGCACAAGCTGATGAGAGTTACCCCCCAACTTTGCTTCCGCGACATTACCAGAAAAATGAACGGTCAGCAACGGGAAGGGGGATACGTCGCTTTTGTGGCGAGATGCAAAGATAATGAGGTCCGTATCAAGCTTTCTATCGATGCAGTCTTGAAAAATTAACTTATCCCTTACCTCGACAATCTCGAAATTTAAAAATCTGTAGCTTTTGTAATCGCCATCCCTCTCTTCCCATGTGGCCATGTCTAACAGATGTCGCTTTATATTTTGTGATGCAGGATCTTCTGAAGAACATACAACTGTCACTTTCATTCTGGATCACTTGTACGTCCAAACAACAGTATACTATTTCTCATGATGTTACTTATGAGTGATTCGTAATGGGGGTACAAACTATAACCTAAATTACTCTCCAAACATTTAACAATTAATGGTTACTTCGACCTTCCTCTCACACGTATGATAGATGATACAGCTCAAAAATCAATCAATTAGATTTTTCTGTTGCAAACAGGTTAAGCGACATCGTTACCGGTGTCAGGCAACGTAATTTCAAGAACGTGCGTTTCAGTGAAAACGGGGTTACGTTCTGCTTTTAGACGTGGACACAAAGCTTTTCTACTCGCCATCTGCAGTGCCAAATCTACGAAAAATTTATTAGCTCGCATAATTCACTAAGACAAAACAGAACAACAAATTGACGCTCCCTCGATTAAGCATGAAACTTAACACATAAAGTGAAGCAAGACTCATCTCAACTAATCAAATTTACGAAATGTGGGTATCAGTGACGATGCCTCTGCGATTCGAACACAATAATAATAAGGGGGCAAGAGGTTATCAAAGTCGACTAATATCACCAGCAGCCACGACCAACAATGGAACGCAGATCTGTTTTCAACTCGCAAAAAAGATCGTCTTCTATGACTCAAATAATCGCGGAGTACATTGTTAATAAGCAGTATCTTACTGTGATTTGTTATATTATCCGACTTTAACCAAGCGCACGATTAACTATTAACTTAAAAAAAGACACTCCTAAGTAATTTCGCGATCCTTTATTCAATAAATTCAAGAGCTTGCTCTCCAGGGGCTCCTTCATTAACTATAGCCAGCTTCAACGTCTCAATTGCTTGTTGTATTATCGCTCTCACTCTAAGACTATCGGGGAAATCTAGACGTACGACATAGCCAAGAATTACATCTTTCCGCGTTGGATACAGTCGAGGAAAGTCCCCAGCCTCATCGTATCGACCATGACTGTCATATCTTATGCTTATCATAGTTTGATTGACAATAGCAAGCTCTAAATCCGCGACCCCTTTAAGTTCATTTTCTAAATTCCGCATCGCACGTTTAGCAGCTTCTTCGCTTTCAAAACATATAGGAATCTCGTACATGGCAGTAGATGGATCGTACGCTCCTCTTCTCACTGCAATAATAAGTCTTTTTTTAGCCAATTGAAACCTCTTCTGTATTCTTGAATAGTAACGCAAATGCGCTTTTCATCGGGATACATTTAATTGCTATATCATTCACTTTATTATAGTTTTGGAACAGATAGTGTGAACGTTAATACTATTTTCGAACTTCGCATAAGTTAGTACAAAAACTGTTAAAATAACGTGAAAGCAGTTAAAGCCGCGTCGGTATTAATATGCCCCCTTAAGATCGTACATAATTAGTTCCTAGCTACATTTCAACTTTTTTCGGCCGAAAAGCCTCAGATAGCACAGAAATAGTCTAATTCAGGATCAGATTTATAAACGATCAATACAATAATGGAATGAAATTAGCGGGGTGGGGTAGTCAGGAGATCCCGACGGGCTCATAACCCGTAGACCAGTGGTTCAAATCCACTCCCCGCTATTATTTATTTATTAGATAAGAAATGACGCGTTATTGTCATTAGTTTGAAGCTTTATAAAAAAAATTGAAAAAAGTGTTACACCTTCAAGTTAAAGACTATAAAGAGTGTCGTTATGCCGTTGCTTACGACGTAAACAAATAGTAACAAACGAAACGTCCTAACATGATAAATAGCTTCGACACGCGCTTGTTTTGTTTTATCTAATAAAAATGTGTATTGAAACAATAAGAAGACGCGCTTGTCTTTAACAGTTTGACTTTAATGATCGTTTCACTTGCAAGACTCAACAACTTTGTTTAAATCAGCTTCTAATACTTCTGGTCGTGTTACTCCCACATAATGTTCCACTATTTTTCCGTTGCATTCTAAAATGAGCGTTGGAACTACTCTTATACCATACTTACTCGCGAGCTGAAGATTATCGTCGACGTCTATTTTCTTAAAATCTATTTGATCTCTAAATTTTTCTTCTAGCTTTTCAAGTATCGGATCTTGTATCTTACACGGTCCACACCAATCTGCGTAGAAATCCATTAGTATAGGTTTCGCCATGTTTTGTACCTCTTCTTCCCTTATCGGAACTAGAATATATTATTTTTGTCGTCATTCTTATGACTACTTTGTTGTGCCCGAAACTCATCGATCTCATTGAAGATTACGGTTATAGCTTTGTCTACTGCCTTTTCAACTTTAGGTGACAATTCTGTGCAAATGCCTTCCACCTTTTCGACTTCGATACCTATTATTGTTATCTTTTTTGGCATTAATTCGGGCTGTATCTCTCGGCCAAGTCGCAAGGTATCCACTAAACTTAAATCGTGTAATGACATCATAAAAAGGTTTGGCGGTGGAAGCTCCTTATCCGTGAACTTATAAATCGATCCAGGTTCTGCACCCCCACCTCTGACCGCATCAACTATAATAACCCCTTCAGCACCCTCGATAAAGTCAAGAATGGCAAGGCCTCCTACGCCAGCATTTATCAATTCCACTCCGACGGGTTTGAGTTTCTCAAGCTTATCGAGAATATGAATCGCGACACCATCATCTGCCATGAGATAATTTCCTGCGCATAAAACTTTAATTGCTACCTCTACTGTTTCCATGTTTTTTAGGTATCCTTAATTTAGTAAATCTAGTATAACTGTGATTATAGATAAGAAGTTCGAACAAAAAAAATTCAAAACGTTAAAATTTATGACCGCACACATAAATGTAAATAAAGCTGAGAATAATATAACACATTCAACACCATATAAAGAAAGATAATTTTACAAAAACAGATGGCTGATGCTTCCGAAAAACCGAAGAGTTCTAAAAATAGGATCTCTAAAGACGAGTATTACATGACTTTAGCCAAGACCGTCTCTTCCAGGTCTACGTGCATAAGAAGGCAATATGGGGCAATAATCGTGTCAAAGGGAGATCACATCCTCTCCACAGGATATAACGGCGCCGCCAGAGGGGAACCTCATTGCCTGAATTTGGGATGTGAAAGGGAGCGACTTAATGTGCCAAAAGGAGAACGGTATGAACTCTGTGTTAGCGTGCATGCTGAAGCTAACGCGATTATTCAAGCTGCGCGAGGGGGGGCTTCAATTGATGGAGCGAAACTATATGTGAACGGCGTCCCTTGCAAAATGTGCTGGAGATTGATTAAAAATGCGGGAATTGCTGAGGTCATATATATCAACGACGACCCAGAGTCAGATGGCTTCGGAAGGATGTTTAAAATGAATCCGCAGTCCATACTATTAACCAACATAAAAGAGTCTACTAGAGAAAATTGCTAGCAGCTAAAGTAAAACTACCCCTTGATAAACCGTTTTGTGTTCAATCATAAGTTAATATTGGTCGACGATTTCCCAAAATCAGCTCTAAACCGTGGCGTATACACTTCGACAATAACTACACAATGCAATAAAAAGTGGCTATGCATTGCACACGAAAACGATATTTTGTAGGAAATGAGGCTATTGTCTTTGTTTAATGTAATCAGTGCTCAGTTCCATTAGGATGTCCTTTACTCGATCATCTGAGGTAATGCCATTTGTTGTGAAAATACGCAATACAAAGATTAACCACGTCGAGTGATCAGTGAACGAAAAAATCTTCATTGAAGTTGCCGCTACGATGATTGATGGAGCTCGATCAGCTGTCACAGCGAAATATGCCGGTCTAAATGTCGCAGCAGCCCCCCTCGTCAGATTCGGGTATAGAGGCATCCAAGTGTGTAAGCGATCATAGTCGCTGATAATCGGAATATCGTGCGTCTCAGAACGAACAGGACTCGAGACAATAGACGATATTTGTTAAAATACCGTACCTTGATACTTCAACGTCACAAGAGACCTGCGATTTTATGAAATACGTTTTCAGTCTATCCGAATCGTCCGAACTTCCTGTCATGCTGCTCGAAATGATTTGATTATGTCGTGAAGAAAATATTATTATTCGACATGCTGCCCACGTACTCAAATTATTCATCTATTGCACACGCTGATGTATTCGACACAACACTTAAGTTTCCCGTCGTAAAGATATAAACAACGAAGTATATGCGATAGGAGATAGAGATGCAATGTCCATTTTGTAATGTGGAAAATCCAGACGAAGCAGAAATTTGCTGCAGCTGCGGTGCAGACTTAATCAAGACTCCTTTTGATTTAATAGAAGAAGCGTTACTTTTTAATCAACAAGGTAAGCAGCTTGATGCGCTAAACAGACTTGACGCGGCTCTTAAACTCGACCCAAAAAATGCTGATGCGCTTTTTAACAAAGGATCTATTCTGGAAGAGCTGAATCAAGTTGATGAAGCACTGAAGTACTATGATCTTGCTTCACAGAACGATCCCAATAATGTTTTAGCTCTCTTAGCGAAAGGAAACATACTCAGTGATAAAGGCTCGCTTGAAGAAGCATTAGGTATGTTTAATCTTGCGATTAAATCTGATCCCAATTTTGCGTTGGCTTATAATGCAAAGGGTGTTCTTTACCAAAAAAAGGGGATGTATGAAAAAGCAATAAAGTGTTACAACAAAGCACAAGAGCTGAGCCCAGAATTTGATTTGCCGTGGATTAACATGGGCATATGTTACACCATGATGGGGGACTATGAAACAGCAGATGGCATATTTGAGAGGGCGCTGTATGTGGAGCCGAATAACGCCAGCACGTGGTTTTACAAAGCGAATGCGCTCTCAAATATGGAAAAACATGAAGAGGCGTTAAAGTGTTTTGACAAGGGAATTATAATTGACGATGCGCGAGCTTCTGCTTGGGACGGTAGGGGACTTACACTCGCAAATTTATTCAAATGGTTTGATGCGTTGGAGAGTTTCGACAGAGCTCTACAACTCGATCCAACGTATTATATATCTTATAACAACAAGGGCTACGTTTATTACAACTTAAGCAGATTTGAACAAGCATTAGAAAATTTTGACAAAGCTCTAGAAATTGACGATACATATGTGTTGGCTTGGATTAACAAAGGCCTCGCACTTGACAGCTTAGATAGATTTGACGACGCAATAGCATGCCTTGATACCGCGTTCAAACTTGATCCCGAAAATATTTGGGTGTTAAACAGAAAAGGGTTCATACTGTTTAGTATGGACCGATTTAACAAAGCAATAGAAATATTTGACACAGTCCTAGAAAGGAATCCAGACGATACGTATGCTCTTTCATTCAAAGGAAGCTCATTTGATGGGCTTAAGATGTATGATAAAGCAATTGAGTGCTTCAATAAAGTTTTGAGTATCGATCCAAGTGATGCTTTTGCATGGCTTTCGAAAGGAAGCGCGTTATATAGCCTTAAACATTATGAAGAGGCGCTTAGCTGTTTTGAACATGCACTTGAAATAGATCAGCAGAATTTAGAAGCAAAACAGTTTAAAGAGCTATGTCTCGAAAAAATGCAACATAAGGACGG
>CAYYMO010000169.1:0-6174 GCA_964472955.1 uncultured Methanomicrobia archaeon
GGATATGGATTTTTCACGAGGAGCGGGGTACTACAGACAATAGCTGAAGCCCAGCCTTTGTTTACAGACCAAACTGGAATTCAGCTCAACACCGTTGCAAGTTATTTCCAGCTGACGTTGTTCCTCGCCTTCTTTGGACTATTCGCGTTAGCCTATAAGGTCTATAAACATCCAGATGAGCCTTCACTTTTGTTTATCGTTTGGAGCGCATTAGCCTTTGCAATAACTATAGTTCAGACGCGTTTTACACATTTGCTCTCAGTAAATGTTGCAATTCTGTCAGGCTATGCTGTAGTATGGATGATGAATAGGTTTTGCAATGCAGCTTATCAGAAATTTACGGGTATTAAGGACCAACATGATTTGAGACGTCTTTTCCAACGTGAGGTAAAGTATACCCAAGTTGTGGGGGTATTCTTAGTCGTACTCTTCATACTAACCCCAACTGTAAGTGAGACTACATTTTACGCTAAAAATGTGGGCGACATCTCAGCAGATTGGCGTGAATCCCTTCTATGGATGCGCGATAACACCCCTCAAACGTCAAATTTTAATGTAACTTCCGATCAAAAACCAGAATATGGTGTTTTAAGTTGGTGGGACTATGGGAATTGGATAGTGTATATCGGGCATAGACCAGCTATTGCTAACAATTTTCAGACCGGAGTGGATGACGCAGCGCATTTCTTCACAAGGCTTAATGAATCAGATACACTAAAGGTCATAGAAAATCGGAATGTAAAGTACGTCATGACAGACTATGAAATGGCAGGAGGCAAATTCGCAGCAATAGCGCTTCTTTCGGGGGAGGGCGTTGATAAGTTTTTCACTACCCAACCACAAAATTATCAAGGAAGGATGGTAGAGCAGACAGTGCCAAATGAGCTCTATCAGGAAACGGTTGTGATAAAGATGCAGTACGAAGACGGAAACGGGTACAGTCACTATCGTCTTATCCACGAATCTCCAGGCACTGCTGGGACGTTGGGTGGCGCCGAAGTCAAAGCAGTCAAGATTTTTGAGGTTGTGAGAGGAGCTAAGATAACGGTCAATGGCATTGGAAATGCCACGATATCACTCAATGTCACCACTAATCAAAACCGGACGTTTGCCTACACTCAATCAGCACCGATTAATGGGACCTTTACTTTTGTCGTGCCGTATTCAACTGACGGTATGCCATACGGGATTAAAACAGGTGGCGCATATACCATATCAGTAGGTAATTTAACTAAGACGCTGCCTATTAAAGAAAGTGATGTGATAACGGGTAACGAGTTAAGAGTTGACTTCTGAAGTCTGAAGCCTTGTTGTCTTTGTACCTGCACATTTGCTTTGAAATGCTTTTGATCGCCGCTTGAAAGTTGTTGCACCTTTAGAGTGTTTTATCTTTTAGAACAGTAGTTTGAGAATTCAAAGTAGTCGTGCGATCATCATCAATTGGTGACGGTTCTAATAGAGACTCAAGTTTTGATCAGTAAGCTGAATAACCTAGTTTGTACCTTTTATTGTTGAGGAATTAATTTCTTGAAGCGGATTTCTCTCTGAAACAATTGCGCCATCTCTCATTGTTATCAGCCTGTCAGCCATATTTCCAACGGTACTATCGTGCGTGACTGTAACAATTGTCTGTCTACCCTTCTCATTTAGCTCTATTAGCAATTCCATTACCTGTTGTGCGCTATCAGAATCAAGGTTGCCTGTCGGTTCATCTGCCCACACTATCGCTGGATTATTTACAAGTGCTCTCGCAATAGTTACTCGCTGTTGTTGGCCGCCTGAAAGCTCCGACGGCTTATGATTTCCCCATTCCTCAAGCCCTACTATATTGAGCAATTCTAATGCGCGTACACGCGCTTTTTTTTGATCCGATCCGGAAACTAAGAGCGGAAGTTCAATGTTCTCTAGGGCCGTTAGAACGGGAAGCAGGTTAAATGATTGAAAAATGAACCCCATTCGCCTAGCCCTATATCTAGTGCGATCATTATCAGACAAGCTTTCCAGTGAGACCCCTTCTATCTTTACTGTGCCACTGGTCAGCTCATCAAGCCCAGAAAGGCAGTTGAGTAAAGTTGTCTTTCCACACCCACTTGGACCCATAATTGAGACCATCTCTCCTCTTTCGATTGTGAGGTTGATATCTTTAAGCGCGACGAGCTTGATGTCATTTATTCTATACACTTTACAGACGTCTTGCGCTTCTATCATTAACATGTCATCGCCCTAAGATTACTGGCTTTATATAATTAAACTAACAAAACAATTTTGCACTTAAACACAATCCTTGTTTACGATCGCAAATCTCTGGATTAAGACTATTTCATTGTAATGTATAATCATTGTTTCATTTTTGTTTATAATTCACTCAATCGATCGATTTAAAACAGTTTTAGCTCTTGTTTGCTGCTAACAAAAGATAGTATTAGTACCATATTAGATATTCGTACCTGCGACTATACGCGCGATTACTTCGACACACTAGAAGATATAAATACAAGCGGATAGTACACAGTTCTTAACAAAGATAGATATTACATGGTTATAATGATGGCGAAAAGGCAAAAAAATCAAAATGTGCCGTTTAACGAAGAGCGCTGGAATAATTGGATTGAATCGGCAAAAGAGAGCGACTATAAGAATATTGAAGAGGCCCCCCCAGCCGCATTTATGGACATGGAAGAAGATGTAATAATAGCGTGCTATAAGCTCGTAAAGGGGTTCGAAATTGGGCGTCTTTCGAAGGAGGAAATGCTCGAAAGCCTCGCCAAAATAGAGCTCATTACGCAGAAGAAAGTCAAGACGGGGGACGAAGATTTAGATGATATAATAGATCTAGTACAGAGTTCTCTTATAGGTGCTTTCGCTTCCTTTGAATGCTACGTTAAGAACTCCTTTGCAGGTGACGAAAAGGCTGATGATTTAATAAAAGAGGCCATAGAACAGGAGAAGAAAGGCAATTTAGACCTTGCGCTTGCAATAGTCGGCAAAATAGGGGCAAAGATTATGGCTGGAAATTCGCTCGGCGATGAGACAGCAATAGAGCTGAATGACAGTTGTGTAGGTGAATGGCTTGACGGAGTTGAATCGATATCGGCAGTTTTGATAGGCAATGTCGAGTATGATGATGGGTCAGAAGAAGATGAATAAATTGGACCTGTTTGATTAAATTATTTAAACGTCTTTATTTGTTCTTATTGAAGCGTTGCCAGTTGCTATGAGCAACGTAGTTAAAGTACAGAGTTAAGAACTGCTTCTGTCTTGCTCGCAACGGCTTCCCACGTCCAAAATTGTTCTATGAGTGCGTAACCATCTCTCTCAGCGTCCCTAACTTCGCTTTCTAGTAAACTTAAAAGTTCAATTAATAATTTCCTCAGCCCTACAAGATCTCCGACTGTGAAAAATCGTAGGATGTTTGAGTTTTGATCCACAAACCTGTGTGGCTTTATGTCACTAGCTACAACGAGGCAGCCTGAAGCCAGTCCTTCAAGAAGGGTAATACCAAATCCCTCTAGTGATGACGCTGAAACTAAGACCCTTGACCTTGACAAGAGTTTTTTTTTCTTTAATTGTGTGACAGATCCGACAAATTCTATGTTTTTACGACCGTATTTTGCCTCAAATTTTTGTTTTAGCTTACCATCTCCTACTATAACAGTCTTAAGATTGGTGCCTAAAACAGCTTCACAAAAGAATTTGTTCATTGAATTGGAAGGGGGCTCAGGATGACGTCAAACGCTTCGTCCGGCAAAGTGAGTTGGCATCTGTCAAGCTTTGGACGAAGGATTTCTTTTTAGATCGATTAAGTAACTACGCCTCAAAGATAAGCTGAAAACAAAAAGCTTATCTCTACGGTGAGTATGAGTCCTGAAAGTACTTGTGATCTGCCCCCTTTTTTAGTACCAGCTGATGTGAGAGGGTTTCCGACACATCCTCTCTGCATTGGGGCTGACGGAGCGTAGCGGAGTCAGGCCCAATGCACATCGCCGCAAATGCCGCCGGCGTCATATACCCAAGGCTGCTATGCGGCCTATGGTGATTATAATCCATACGCCAGCGTTCGACAACATATCTCAGTTCCTCAATGCTCAAAAATATCTCACGATCCAAAAGCTCATCCCTTAAGTGGGCATTGAACGATTCGATATAGCCATTCTCCCAAGGGCTGCCAGGCTCAATAAACAACGTCTTTACGCCCATATCCTTGAGCCACTTCTTAACCTTTTTAGCCGTGAATTCAGGACCGTTATCGCTGCGTATATAGTCCGGTTCGCCTCGTACCAAGAACAAGTACCGCAACACATCAATAACATCCTCGGCCGTTATCCTTTTGCCGACATCGATAGCCAGGGATTCCCTGCCGAACTCATCAAGTATATTTAAAAGCTTTGCCTTGCGGCCGTTCTCGAGCCGCTCGGTCATAAAGTCGTATGTCCACACGTGGTTAATGTATTCAGCTCGCCTGATATTGCAGGCATTCTCACCGCAGCCGCAATACCGTTTTTTACGTCTTTTAGGCCTATAGCCCCTCAAATCATAGTCATGCCAGATACGATACACACGTTTGAAATTAACTACCCAGCCATCGTCTCGAAGCCCTACGGTAATCCTGCGGTATCCATACCTCGGACGCCTTTTAATCTGCTTGTTTATCGCTTCAAGCATCAAGGCGTCTTTGACAGGCAGCGTAAGCTCGTATCTCTGTGTGCTTCTTGACTGACATAATGTCCTACACGCTTTTCGTTGAGATACTCCCAGCTCTAGGCAGACATCCTCAACCTCCTCCCGCCGTTGAGCCGGGTTCGTCAGTTTCCCTGGGCCACCTCCTTGAGTATCGCTATGTCAATCGCTTGGTCAGCAACGACTTTACGCAGGCGGGCGTTTTCCTTCTGAAGCTCACGCAATTGCTTGATCATGTCAGGGCTCATACCCCCGTATTTGTTCCGCCAGCGATAATATGTTTGCTGACTAACACCTATTTCCCGGCAGACATCGGGAACGTTTTTACCCTGGCCAATCAGTACATCTGCCTGCCGTAACTTGCCCACAATCTCTGTCCCGCTAAACTTCTTCTTCATGAGAACAACCTCCAAAAACAATAAATCTAATTCTATTTTTTTTCGGTTATCCTCTCACTAAGACTGGACCTAATTTCGGGGAGCAGATCAAGGTCATAGGACGAGTAGTTGTGGTAACCGACACTGCGTTGTCTATCAAGAGCAGTTCGCTTAATAAACGTGTGCCTGTCAGGGGGCTGATGGATGAGATTGATCATCTTGCTCAAGCATTTAACAGCATGCTGGACAAGATTGAGTCCCTCATAAAAAGTCAGCAGGAAATAACCGACAATGTAGCCCACGACCTTAGAAGCCCCCTGACCAGAATTCGCCTTATCGCTGAATCGCTTTTGATCGCACGAGGCAAAAAGAACGACTCGCAGGAATCTGTCAGTATGATAATAGAAGAATCCGACCGGCTTTTGGAAATGATTAATACAATGCTCGAAATAAAATCTATCGAGATGGGCACAGTTGTATGGGACCTGATTGATGTCGACATTGCCGAAGTTGTAAAGCAGGCGTGTGAATTCTTCCAGCTGGCAGCTGAAGACAAAGGACTGGCTCTGAATCTAAATCAAGTTATACCCTTTGTAATCAAGGCCGACCTGCGCTGCCTGCAGCGAGCTTTTTCCAACCTTATTGACAACGCCGTCAAATATACTTCCCCATCAGGTAATATCGATATCACCATGCGGGCAATCAATAATGAGATAGCTGTTGAAATTTCCGATACGGGAATAGGCATCGCACCCGATGCTCTGCCACGAATATTTGAACGTTTCTATCGTGGTGATAAAAGCCGAAACGTCTCCGGATTAGGGCTTGGCCTGAGCTTGGCGGAAACAATTATCAAAGCACATGGCGGAAGAATCAAAGTTGAAAGTACGGTTGGCAAGGGAAGCACTTTTACCATCTTTTTGCCCGGCCATAAGTCGGCCAACAACGCAAGCAAAGAAAAGGAACCGCATGATGAGAGCGTTGATAGTCGAAGATGACGAGAAGATCGCCTTGTTCATCCAAAAGGGATTAAAAGAGAACGGCTTTGCAGTCGATCATGCCAGCAACGGTGAAGATGGTCTCCATATGGCTTTGACCGAGCCGTACGATGCTGCCGTTA
>CAYYMO010000170.1:0-3648 GCA_964472955.1 uncultured Methanomicrobia archaeon
ACTTGTAGTGTTTTTCGTGAAAGATACTGCGGTCGGAATGTCAGATGGCCGTGTGTATCAAATTTCATTTAAATCATTCGATAAAAACTTTAAAATCTTGCTCATCGGACTCGGTCTCTTTTTTATCGGAAATTCGAGTGATGCATTCTTGTTTTTACGAGCACAAAACCTCGGAATTACAACGTTGTTTATACCAATATTGTATCTTTTGTCTAACCTGGTATATGCCTTAACCTCATTTCCATTTGGGATTCTCTCAGATAAGATAGGTCGAAAGAAAGTGCTTCTCATAGGTTATAGCATATTCTTCCTAGTTTATCTCGGATTTGCCCTCGCACATTCTTCAATACTAATGTGGGCACTCTTTCCTGTTTATGGACTTTATTATGGTCTGACAGATGGAGTATCAAAGGCTTTAGTTTCAGATCTCGCACCTAAAACTCTCAAGGCAACTGCCTTTGGAACGTATTATACTGTTGTTGGGATTGTAGCCTTGCCTGCAAGCTTGATAGCAGGAATTCTTTGGGAGAAGTTTGGACCTCCGTATGCGTTTTTCTATGGAGCTATAATGTCTATAGCAGCCATCATAACAATAGGGTTGTTTGTTAAAAGAATTGAAACTGATAAGACCTGAAAGCTTTTTTATCCGTGAGAGATCGGAAACGATCGTATTGATCAAAAAAAACCCGATGCATGTTTTTTGTTAACGAGGCTTATTGCCTTTTTTTGTCGTTTCCTGAAGTTCTGCAGTTTCATGGAACAATGATTGATAAACTTAACAAGCGAGCATACATCAAATGATGTAATATATGACATACTGCACCGAGATAGTTGTAAAAACCGTTCTATCGTCGAAAAGTCAACATATTTTTTGGGGGAGGCATGAAATAATTTTCGAGTAAACTATATCATAGCTTGTTCAGATTACAGAAATCTCAGTCCGTCACTTTAGGTGCTCTTCACTAGCAATAAACGCGTGAACATAAGTTGGCTATTTTCACAGAATGTAAAAAAAAATAATGCTTACTCAGTAAAATTCGTTTGAGGACATTCCTGTATCAGTTCGGGCAGTAGTATAAATATGTTCAGTCCTTTATACAATTGTTCAGAATAAATTTTATATAGAACAACTACTCTACTAAAATCGGAGGTATTCAGAGTGATTGGTGGTCAACCGATTCTCATTCTAAAAGAGGGAACCCAAAGAACAAGAGGCAAAGACGCTCAGTCTACAAATTTTATGGCGAGCATGGCCGTCGCTGAAGCCGTCAGAACCACGCTCGGACCAAAAGGAATGGATAAAATGCTAGTTGAGTCGATGGGCGATGTGGTAATCACAAACGACGGCGCAACGATTTTGAAAGAGATGGATATTGAACATCCTGCGGCTAAGATGATGGTTGAAGTAGCGAAGACGCAAGACGATGAAGTTGGAGATGGGACGACGACCGCAGTCGTACTCGCAGGAGAACTATTAAGAAAAGCTGAAGAGCTGCTTGAACAAGATGTACACCCGACGATTATCGAAAAGGGCTATGGATTAGCTGCAGAAAAAGCAGTAGAAATTGTTACTGCCCTATCACGAGACGTTTTAATAAATGACGATGAGCTTCTTCAAAAGATAGCACTAACTGCACTTACCGGAAAAGGCGCTGAAGAGGGGAAAGATTTCCTACCCGATGTGGTGGTGAAGGCCGTAAAATATGTAGCGCAAGAAATCGAAGGCAAGTATGTAATCGATGAAGATGACATCAAGATTGAAAAGAAAGTCGGTGGTTCAATTAATGATTCCGAATTAATAGAAGGAGTCGTCGTAGATAAGGAGCGAGCTGCAAAGGGAATGCCGAAAAAAGTCTGCGAAGCAAAGATTCTAGTATACGATCAGCCGCTTGAACTGAAGAAAACTAAGACCGATGCCAAGATAAAAATTAAAGATCCTACACAGATGCAACTCTTTATGGAGCGCGACCACGAAACATTAATAGAAAAGGCTGAGAAGATAAGAGATTGCGGTGCAAATGTCGTCTTTTGCCAAAAAGGAATCGATGATCTCGTGCAGTGGCACTTTGCACGAAATAATATATTAGCAGTCGAGAACGTTAAGCGCGAGGATATTGAAACTATCTCAAAAGTGACGGGAGCGCGAATTGCATCAAGCCTTGATGACCTCAATGCAGCTGACTTGGGATATGCCGGCGAGGTTGAAGAGACGACTGATATTGAAGCCGGATGCGGAACATGCGGGATAGATTAAACCTGGGGGGAGAATGATGATCACAATAAAAAACTGTAAAAATCCACGTGCAGTGAGTATACTAATTCATGGCGCAACAGATCATATCGTTGAAGAAATGGATCGCGCAGTATACGATGCAATACGGGTAGTCCAAGCTTCCATAGAAGATGGAAAAATCGTGGCAGGAGGCAGCGCCCCAGAAATTGAAATCGCTCTCGGCCTGAGAAATTACGCTTCGACCCTGAGTGGAAGAGAACAGCTTGCAGTTACGGCGTTCGCTGATGCAATTGAAGTAATACCAAAAACTCTCGCCGAAAATTCTGGCCTCGATTCGATCGATACGCTTGTAACTTTACGAGCATCTCACGAAAACGGAAATAAAACGACAGGGATTGATATCAACACAGGGAAGGCTGTCGAGATGTGGCCAGATGTTGTGGAACCCTTGAGAACCAAAAAACAAGCCATTTTGTCGGCCTCAGAAGCAGCTAACATGATTGTCAGAATCGATGATGTTATTCAGGCTGCCAAATTCGAGCGACCCGCTCCTCCGGGGGGAGGGATGGGTGGCATGTCGGAAGATATGATGGATTGAGTCTAGTCAACAAAAAAAACGGATTAGGGTGTTTAAATACACCCATTTGATTTTATTGTTTTACGTCATTAGTCCTATTTAAAAACGTTTTCTCATGTTTTGAGCGATTGAGCGGTTTAAAAAGCAGCTGCTTCTTAATTAATATCGCGTATGATATGCACTTAGCGTTATAAAATTGCAGGGACAAACTGTCTACTGATTATATTACGTAGAAAATTAGAACGATCATTGCGCCTGTAATTTTATTCGCTGACCTAAAATACACTTGCCTCCACGCAGCCCGCCAAATGGATTCTTGGGAGTTCCAAGTGAGTTCATGCACCTTGCCATAATAGCTGCACCTCGTGCGAGGCCATCATCCACAAACACGACATAATCTTCTGGTTTGTCATACAGTCCCATCTCCTTAATAATCTTTAAAATGTGGTGTGGCTTGGTACCAGTAATACCCGCGCGTCCAGTTATACCAATAGTCGTCCTGTTGCTAATGAGACCTTTTGTTAACGCCGTACTTATGATTCGCTCTGCAATCCCCGTCGACACCCAATCGATTACGTTAAAAAGCATTTCTACTCCAAAATCCTGGTAGATTTCTCCACCCAGCTTTGAAATTCTATAGAGCTCACTCCCGTTCTCTCCAGAATCAACTCCTATTAGCGTAAGTCCGATTTTTTCAGCTGCTTTTGGATTTACAGGAACGCTCCCGAACCGACGTGAGGAAATAGGAACCTCCTCTATTCGTATGTGTTCATGAATTTCGCGGGCGAGAGCCCTCACATCTTTTTCTTTGATGAGCGAATTCTTAAGTCTATTTGGT
>CAYYMO010000171.1:0-6853 GCA_964472955.1 uncultured Methanomicrobia archaeon
AGGAAGATCCAGCCGTAAAACCAGAAGACCGTGCCTGCCGCAAGAAAAAATACCAAAAGGAGAATCAACGACTCGATTATGACCGTTATAAGCATTTTTGAATTGATAGCGCTCATATAACGTGCGCACCTACGTGCAGTCCAATGGGTGCATATCTATATGTAGCTTATGCCCGAATTTTAACGAAAAGGAGACTATTTGTTTTGTCGCTTTTCTATGCTTGCACTTATTCCAGTAAAAAGACGAGACCGCCATAGCACAGCATGTGTCTTTTTTTTGCTCACCGTGGGCCAATTAGTGACAGCTTTGTACTGATACAAGAAGACAATGGCACGTCAAATTCGTGAACGCGCTTGAACATATGAAAATAGTGACCATTTCTGTGCACTGCTGAAGGTCAGAATCAAGAGAGAAAAGATACGCGTGGCGAAATGCACACCACAGCTGAATTGTTACTCGGCCCTAAAGCGTCCTCTCTCATTGATTTGTGGGCATCAAAATGATTTTTGAGTGTATTAAGTCCCATAAGATCAAAAAAGGTAGAGAACCGATATGAAGATGTATCAGATTCCGATGCATCTCATCTGTAAACATTATCGAAAAGTACGATGCTGCTGGTGATAGCAAAATACAATACAATACCAATCGACTTTTGACAATGCGACGAAAATTCTTTCTTTTTACCCCACTATCCTTAATTTCATTGGTGTTGTGACCTATGGTTAAGGAGCAATAGTATTGCGAACCGTTACAGTTATCTCCCAGAATACATTAAGAGAGTAGAGACGCAATGCACCAACGAAAGGAAAAAAGCTATAATAATGGACAGGAGAGAAAGTCGTGTCTATGGATCTGACATATCCAAGGGCATGGTGGAGAAGGCGACGACTATGCACGCGAGACGGGATGAAAAACATCTGTTTCGCCCGCAATCGGGTGAAGAGACCCCGTTGCACAGCGTAAAAATATCATCTTTTTACAACGACATGAGAGCAGCAGAAAGTTCAGAGAGGTGACTGAAGTATGGACGCTACCAATGTACACGCGCGTAAACGAGCGCTCGCAGTGTGTTTAGCAGCGCTCATAATAGCAACATCTTTTGCGATTGTGAATACGGCAGGAGGCACGCCGCATGGCATGGTCAACGCACAGTATACAACGAGCGCCGTCGTTACACAATCACATGGAGCGACGACCGGTGCTACCGCAGATTCCGATGTGACGAATGCGTCCGGCCAGACTGTATTGCACATTGAAAACGCCTCGATGGTCTCACCAGATGAGCTCGGTATCTGGGCAAGCGTTACGTATCCAGTAAGTGTCGGTAGTGACGTGCCGCGTTACATCGCGTTCACCGCTACCATGAATGGGAAGCCAGTGGAGAAAACGTTTGACGTCACCCGCTACACGACCCCTGGCGTGCGATGGGGAAAAGAGTCTGGTGCAGTTAATGAGATGTTCGATGCGAAAGGAGGCCTTAAGCCGACGACTCCGTTGCGGATAAACTTCACGACTGAGCGGGTGCCGCGCTTTACGGATAACGTGAATTTCACCCTTACCGGCACGGCATTTGCTGGTGACGGGGCTCGCTCAGACCCGAGCAGCGTACGGGTTGCAATCCCCCTGCCGGTGGTTATTATCGAGGGTAATCCAGGCCCTTACACGACTCCAAACGTGTTTTCAGCACCAATGTACCTGCTCATGTATAAAGGTTTGACAGATTTTCTTCTGAACGCTGGAGATGGGGCGTTCAAGTACAACGCAGAGACGAACTGGAGTTCGTACGCAGCAGAACTGCAAGCACATGGCTATAGCACGCAACGGTATGTAACGCTCTGGGATCCGCGCGCAAGTCTCTTTAGTGAACCTTCAATTGGCTACATAGATCCGCAGTTCTACGCCCCTGATGCCATCAAAACAGATAAGGATCACATGACCAGAGCCGATATAATCACTTCTTCTCTCAAAGCTGATATGGAGCATATTGTAAGAGACTACGCTGAATCCTCGAGCTATGCAAGTAAGGTTAATCTTATTGGTTACAGTTTTGGAGGACTCGTCGTTCGCTGGTTTGCCTCACTGGATCCCCAATATATGAACACGGTGGTTACTGTTGGTGCTCCAAACGCGGGAATGGCGTGGTTTTATGAATGGATTTATAATCGTAAGGACGCTGAAGCGTTAGGAACTCGCTATGCTCTCCTCAACACGCTACGTACTCCTAGTAATGACTTAATCGTGTCGAATAGAGAAGAAGCCGAACAAATGCTGGCAGTTCCGAACACTGACAAACCGAGCGTTCTCTACTGGCTCGTGCCAGCATATAACTGCCTTGTCCCCCCAGCGTATCAACCCGTGAATCCCTACTTTCAAAATACGCTCAATGCCCCGCCTGCGAGCGGAGTCAGGTATTATAATATCTATGTTGACGGTCCGCAGTCGTTGAAAACAGATGACCAGGTATTTATCCAGTATGTGAAGCACAAAAATGCTACAAGCAGTTTTGATTGGTACGAAGTAACTAAGGTTACACAAAGCAACGGAGATGGCATGATCGTAGCGAGGAGTGCAGCAAGTTTTGGGGACCAGTACCCCACCCAAGTAACAAATCAACCAGTATCTGTTAGATGTTATCATCTCTATTTGTTAAGCAACTCTGTGGTACAAGGCACGATATATAGAGATTTGATGGGCAATGAAAACCCCCACCTGTCTCTGTAGATATCAAGAGAGACAAGACCCTGGCACGCAGGCAGCCCGATGTTGATATTTTTCCCCGATACTGATCTCGCAGGTTCTCAGTGTTAAGTACAAGGGATGTGATATCAAAAGACGCTACACACTGCCAAAATCAACGCTGTTATACGCGTCCTAAACATATTTTAAGTGTCTTAGACGTTGTGGTCAAGTCTTCCGACGTAGACGGTTCCGTTGGCGACAATGGCAGGAGAAGACCACACAATGTTTCCAGTCGTGTAGTTCCACACCTTCGCCCCCGTTCTTGCGTTAAGGGCATAGACGTTGTGATCCCAGCTCCCTATGTAGACAATTCCGTTGGCGACGGTAGGGGACGAGTCCACAATATCTCCGGTCGTGTAGTTCCACAGCTTCGCCCCCGTTCTTGCGTTAAGGGCATAGACGTTGTGATCCCAGCTCCCGACGTAGACGACTCCGTTGGCGACGGCAGGGGAGGAAGAAACCACCCAGTATCCGGTCGTGTAGTTCCACAGCTTCGCCCCGGTACTCGCATCGAGCGCATAGACGTTGCGATCCAAGCTCCCGACGTAGACGACTCCGTTGGCGACGGTAGGGGCGGACTCCACAATGTTTCCTGTCGTGTAACTCCACACCTTCGCACCTGTTCTCGCATCGAGGGCAGAGACACTCTTGTCAATACCGATGTAGACCACACCGTTGACAACGGTTGGGGAGGAGTAGCCCACCTTACCCAACATATTTCCGGTCGTATAATTCCACACCTTTGTCCCGGTGCTCGCATCGAGGGCATAGACGTTGCGATCCAAGCTCCCAACGTAGACGATTCCGTTGGCGACGGTAGGAACAGATTCCACACTGTCTCCTGTCGTGTAACTCCACACCTTCGCCCCCGTTCTTGCGTTAAGGGCATAGACGTTGTGATCCCAGCTTCCGACGTAGACTACTCCGTTGGCGACAATAGGGGAGGAATCCACCATGTCTCCGGTTGTGTAGTTCCACAGCTTCGCCCCGGTACTCGCATTGAGGGCATAGACGTTGTGATCCCAGCCTCCTATGTAGACGATTCCGTTGGCGACGGTAGGAACATCCCCCACAAAGTCTCCGGTAGTGTAACTCCACACCTTCGCCCCGGTGCTCGCATTGAGGGCATAGACGTTGTGATCCAGGCTCCCTATGTAGACAATTCCGTTGAGGGTGGCAGGGGAGGTCAAAATGCCTTCGGTCACAGACTTCCATTTCAGTTGACCGTTCGAAGTGCTGTCCCTCGCCACCAGGCTATGGTCACCGGTGTGCCGGGCACTGTTGTAGAACGTGGTCGAATAGTTGCCCGTCGATGCTGTGGCAACGTTTAAAGTGCACAATACAACTATCGCTACAATCGATAAACATATCAGTCCTTTTTTCATAGTCATGTGTACCACCTGATCATAGAAGTGCTGACGCGAAAATTGCCCGTTCATGGATATCGCCTCCCTCCCCGCCTCAGCATTAACATCAGCGTCAGCCGATGTTATCGGTTAATTCGCTGTTTTAACCACAGAATCAAGCGAATTGGCGTCAATATATCGATCGTTTCCAGCAAATGAGACATACCTGCTGAGATTGATCGTATCAGATTCTTAACATCAGCTCCGGGTCTTCATGGCTTCCGCCATTTAGCGCGTCGTGGTTCTGCGCAATGATCTGAACCATGCTATCAAATTGCACGTCAAAGAGGTCGGGCTGATTTAGTGGGGGGGTTCATATGCTGATGCTGATGCTGGTATGTTTGCATTCGTAGTAGAACCACAGAACCAGATAGAACCATGTCTTGGTTCTATTTCATCTCTTTAATTTAGCTATATTTTTGCTCTTTGAGTGTATCTCCTACGTTTTCATTTGAAATTTGAAGACAGAACCATGAACTATATTTGCGAGAATGGAAACATTAGAACGTGCGTCACTAACCTCAGGTGATGGACGCTCCAAATCACTATCTGCGATATGCCCCCATCCGGAACGGCCCCAATCGCTACCCGCAAGATGCCCTGAAGGAATTGGATAGTATTTGCATCAACTGTCATATGTGCCTCAGCTCCTTCATGGATCTCAGTTAATCTGCTAGGTTTTAGTATAAATACTCGCGGACATAATAAATGTAACCTTATGTAGCGGGGAGATCGCACGTCTGGATGAAGAGCAATACGTCGACCGGAGGGTTCAGCTTTACCTTGCAAGGTAAGTTCGAAAGGCTTGCGGTTACTAAATAAAAGTTTCAAGCACCAGACAGTCAGTCAGTTCGTTCAGCAGTCAACGCATGTAACTTCAGAATCGACAGTATTCGAAAAACATGAATCGGTGGTAAAAAACAACGCTTATAGTGTATGTCCAAAGAACTATGCGTTTAGAAGGCCCTTCGCGAATGCTCGTGCGTTTTCTAAGTCTCTCTCGTCGGGGTGTCCTTTACTTCTACCAGCAATCCACCCGAGCACCCCTTTCAAGTCCCTGTTCAATCCCAACATGCCGCCATACACCCCCAGACAGGAAAACTCGCCGACGACTTTACAGCCTTTTTCTGCAAGCTTCTCTTTTATGAGCGCATGATACCTCTCCCTAAAGCTGGCGTAAGTCGAAAAAATGAATACGTTCTTGTCCATCGGGGGCGTGTTTTCTATCAGTTTTATCAGTCCCCTGTCGTGTCTCCCCCCGTAGATACCCGAGCCGAAGCCGATGAGGTCATATGCTGGCAGCTCTTGTGGCTGCACGCCCTCAACTTTTAGGAGCTTCGCGCTCATCACTTCTGCTATAACCTTCGCGATCTTCTCAGTGTTCCCACGATAACGGGATTTATATACGATAAGTGTCTCCACAACCTCACCTGACCTGTTGCCAGCTACTTGTTGCTACAATGAGTGTCAAATATTTAAAATTGATTATGACAACTGGTGTGCGTTATTCCTCATGCGCGCGACTTTCCCGAGCTTTTGCAATAAATGATACGTATGCAAGAAGTCCCAAGAAGTCTACATATTACTTTTTCCCAATCGCTTCAATTTCTCCAGCCGATTCAACGACCTCATATTCAACGCCTAAAAAAACCCAAGGCCTTTGTGCGATTTGAGGCGTATTTACACGAGAACAATCGCACAGCAGATGCCCCGCCCGAAGTAGCTATCATGTTTCAACGAGGTGGATTCTCAGTCAGTAGAGCAATAGCAATTTCGTCATATATTGACATCCATGCTCCTCGTTATCTTCTTACTATTAAATCTAATGAAATGAGAGTACATAGATGGTGTGGGGTAACTATATAGACACGTCTCAGAGTTTCATGTTCGACGCACGAAGTAAACGCGTCGAAACGGAGTTGAAACACAATGTGTGAAGAAGAAGGCAAAGGGCATATGATGATGGGTAAAGAGCACATGATGATGCTGTGGGAGAAGCTCGGCGACAGCGAAAAGAAGACGCTCATGCTGCGGATTCTTGAAGCGAAGATCACGAAGAAAGAGCAGTGGATCACGGACCTGCAGTACAAGGTCGAGACCCTAGAAATGATCAAGATGTGGATAGAAAAGATGTGAGCTCTCAAATACTCTTATTTTTTTCCGCCAATTTGATGGAGATACAAGATTTTTCTTTATTAACCAAGAAGTATAATACAAATAGAAAGTGATAGCAGGGCCCCAGGCTTTGCAGGAAACGATTTAGACCACATGCTGAGCGCCCACGCTTTGGCAAATAATAGTGCCGCTTTATTATCCAAATCGATGTTCCAAGCGGGGTGAAACAAATCCCTATCTATATGTGCCTAAATGAAATCTTCAGAATCACCCTAAAATATGTGATTCTCTCTCAAAAGAGACGAATATCGTAGTGTCGCTCCAAGATATGTGTCTTTTAGCAGGGACCTTGTCGTTTAACAAAATGTTATGGTAATTCACCTCGTCAGGTCCGGCCTTAACCTGCGGCATGTGCAGCAGTTGTCGGGGCACACTAACCTCAACACGAACTGAGGCACCCCCATAACTATCTTAATAGGCACCATGACACGCGGGCAGTACCTTTTCCAGCTGCTATCCTATTTTTTATGATGTTGGTATGGGTATCTGTATACTCGCTAGTATACTTCCTAACGGACTATTGATTATAGCCG
>CAYYMO010000172.1:0-6258 GCA_964472955.1 uncultured Methanomicrobia archaeon
ATCGGACAGTGCGGCGCCAAGCTTCATAAAATGCTGCGAGGCATTTACGCCCCCGTGCAAGAGAATAATGCCCGGGCCACTGCCCATCTGCCGGTAGCCAATCTTGGTGCCGTCCTTAGAGGTCACAGAATTAGTCGTGTACGATTTATTTCTATTACTCATTATCAAATCGTCCTTTATTTGTCTAATAAAAGCATTTTATCCGCATCTAGTGAAGCATTTGTTTAGTATTCTAGTAATTCTAGACGTTGTAGCATGATATGCTCTCTATATTCTGGTTCATATTCATGATGTTCCTAGCTTTTATTTGCCAAGTCCATATTTCAAAAAGTCTACTAAGTTATTGACATCGTCAAGGTATCCTGACATTTCAAAATGTTTTTTTTCCGGCATAGTGAGCTAACGCAAACAGACGTGAACATCTATCTTAAGTCTGCCTTAGCCAACTTCTTCTTCGTAAGCCGGTGCAAGTATGCAAGCCCGATTGGCGTAAGGCAATTCAACCACCAAGAAGAAGCATTGATGTACTCATGGACCCGGTCGATCTTCCCGTCTCGCATGTGATAGGTAATGCAGTATCTCGTCACTCCGGTCTTTATTTTTCCTTTGAGACCAGCCGTTAATGCGCCTGTCAATACCACACCATGGGTATACTCGACACAGAGATTCTCAACATCCGTGAACCAATTCAGTACCTCTATTTTGTGATTCTTATCGTGTGTTCTGCCTGACATAGCGATTTCGACAAATCCCCTGATCTGAGCGGCACCGTGGTATTCAGTGCCACCCGGCTCCATAACCCAGACACAATCGTCTGTCAGCCACTTCATTGTCCGTTCCAAATTCTCACTGTCATTGGCCATGAGGTCCAACATCTCCGTGACGAGTGTCTCGTTGGCTTTGTTCAGCATGTTTTTCTGCATCATTACACCTGCTTTCTTGGTGGTAAAGTATATTCCCCGTCTTTTCTTTTCTTTGGTGTCGTCGTTCCTTCCTGTGACCTGTTCATAGTATTCCTCTTTCCGATTTTATGGCTTCATCTCCGATAGATCGACCACTATCCCGTGGACGACAAAATCAACGATGTACTCCCGTGCGCGTGCAAGGGCAGCAGCAGAGGAGAAATCTTCACCTGGAAGAATCATCTGATACAGGGGAAGGGAGGCAAGATAGGACTGGCAAATCTGCATAATCATAGTCAACTGTAAAATGGGATTGAAACCGGATCTGAGTAGTCCAGCACTCTGCATCGGCTGAAAGAGCGTCTCGAACTGATCAATATCGTCAATTTTCAATAGTTCGGTGATCTTTGCGTACGTCTGCCAGCCCTCGGCCATCTCCCAGGTTAACATGCGCATGAAGCGCGGATGTTCGAGCAGATAATCAAACAGTGCTCCAACACCTATTTCGAGGAAGTTTCTGAACCTCTGAGCATCGGAGATAATGGTTTCATCCTCAAGCACCGGAGCGAGACGCGCCTGTAATTCATTTATTCCTCTGTCAACCCGCTTGAGTACTTCAGCATAGAGACCAAGCTTATCGCCAAAGTAGCGAAAGATCAGGGTTTTGTTATAGCCTGAGACGTCCGCAATGGCGTCGATCCGCGCACCATCAAAGCCGTGTTCCGCGAAGACGGCTTCAGCCGCAGTAAGAATCGCCTCGCGGGTCTTCTCTCCTCGTCTGCTTTTTGATTCTGACACATTCTTCTCCAATGTAACCAAACAGTTACTTAACTATCTGGTTATAGTATATGTAAGTAAGCATTACGGGCACTGGTGGAACAACGGTTGGTGTAGGTGGTGGATTCGCGGTTGGTGGGTCGGTGGGCGAAATCCAAAATTATTTAAAGCGCACAAGTCAGAGTATATACGATGGTAAAGGAATGTAAGGAATTTCCGATAATCATTGAACAAGATGAGGATGGCATGTATATTGTTGAATGCCCCCAGTTTAAAGGCTGCTACACCCAAGGCCCAACAAGAGAAGACGCCGTGGAAAACATTAAAGAAGTCATAAAAATGTGCGTGGAAGAAAAAGAGAAAGCTATCCCAGAAAAAGCGTGTTTTGAATTTGAGTACGTTAAGATAACGTTAGACTAATAATAATTATTAGGTGCATGGATGACACAGGGTAAGCTTCCGGTCATATCAGGCACTAAATTAATTGCTTTTTTAGAGAAAATTGATTTTATCAACATACATCAGAAGGGCTCTCACGTCCGTTTAAAACACATTGACGGGCGAATAGTGACAGTACCGCAACACAGCGGTCAGTCTGTAAGCAAAGGGGTACTAATAAAGGTTATCCGGGATTTAGGCTTATCAAGGGATGAATTTATTGACCTTTATATTGCTGTGACGTGACATCTTTTCAACAAACAGGGATTTTTCACTTTTATCATTGTCTTAGGTTGACATTCTCTATTGCGACCAATTATGGCAAAACAAAGTGTTGGGAATACGGCGCTTGGCGCAGCGGTGTATCGTTTGATCGAACAGTTCCAACCAGAGGAAAGCCGGCTTTTCAATGATCCGGTAGTTAAATACCTAGTCGGCACACCCATCCGAGCGCTGGTGCAGTTCGCCTGCATACGCAATTACACAATAAAACGATCTGATGCTATTACGCAAGGAATTTACGGCGCCCAGATTTGTCGTACGCGCTATATAGATGATGCCGTCCAGGCCGCCTTATCGCAGGGGATCAGACAATTGGTGATCTTTGGGGCTGGGTTTGATACGCGCCCCTATCGCTTGGCTGGGATGGAGCGCGTGAAAGTGCTTGAAGTTGACCTGCCATCAGTGCAGGAAGACAAAAAGAAGAAGCTCAAAAAACACTTCGGTCGGTTGCCGGAACATGTAACTTTTGTCCCCATCGACTTCGATACACAGAGCTTAGAAGCCGTTGTAACCCGGGCACTCTTCGACCCTTCCAGGCCGGCGGTGTTTGTATGGGAAGGCGTTACACAATATCTCCCGGAAGAAGCCGTTTGCCGGACACTAGCATTCGTCGGCAAATCGGCTCTTGGGAGCATCCTCATATTTACCTACGTCTTGAAAAGCATTATCGAACGGCGTTCGAATATTCCGGGTGCGGATAAAATGATGGATTATGTGGCGAAAAATAACTACCCCTGGATTTTCGGCCTTGAACCCTCTAGCGTTCCATCTTTCTTGAAGTCATTTCATCTTAACCCGATAGCAGACGTCGGGAATGCAGATTATCAAGCAAGATACCTCAAGCCTCTGGGGCGTACCCTAGTTGTGTCTGAAGGTGAACGGATCGTCCAAGCGAGTGTTATCCGATCATAATTGAACTCAAAGGGAAAGACAATGGCATAACGCAGTTAGAAGACGATATAGGGTATTTACGGCTTGAACATTCTAAATTACGAGAAGTGATCGCAGCACCGCTTACGAGTCTACTGACTACAGCGACCAAGGAGAATAAGGTAAAGAAGTGGTGGCAGTTCTAGAAGCTACGAGCCTCGACGTTTTCAAAGTCATCAGGGTAACTCTTTATGTTCTTTTTCTCCCGCAATATCATCTGCTGTTGTATATGGATGAGAATACCTTCCTAGCTCACCAGTATCCACTTTCATATACCACGTAGGTCTTAATTGAACCGATTGTGCAGGACAATAATTGATACAGGCGTAGACATATAACATCTGAAATTTTCATGCCATACCGGTTTTTTATCAGTCATTGTTACTTTTTGGGATAAACACATTCTTTCACATGTACCACATCCTGTGCACGTCGAATCGGAATAAAAGAAATGTTTAAGAACAGCATGTTCAGCAAGAACCGTAAATAAAGGAATGAGTCGGAGCACTACAGAGGCAAAAGGAAGAGGAGTAGTACTGTGGATGTCATTTTCCCAATTTTTCTTTATGATAATACTTTGTTGAATCAAGTCAAGTCTATTCTGGACTACAGACTCCAATTCTGCTATTTCTTCCTTTGTTGGAATTGGAACGAAAGCATTGTTACCCATGTTCAGAGTAAAATATGCGTCGAGATGTTTACCTCTTTTCTTCAATATTTTTTCTATGTCAATAAATGCTCTATGTGGGGAACCAGCTCGTGTCGCTATTGCAAACATATATTTGGTTGATTTTAAATCGAGTTTCTTAATGTAATTTTTTACAGGCACAGGAATTGTCGCGAGATAGATAGGGAACACAAACCCAACCGTCTCTCCATTGGTTTCTATAGTCTTTGTTTAAAAGGCTTGTAATCGGTATGATATTTGCTCCTGGAATTCGTTTTTCTAATTATTTTGCCACGTGTGACGAATTGCCGGTTCCAGAAAAATAATAAATTTCTACTTTACTCATAATAACTTTCCAGTTTAATGATTACCTAAAATGTATCATAAATTGACAACATGAAGGTGTCGGTAATTTTTTATGAACAGGATGATTTTGTCAAATAACGGTTGCGATTTTGGAGCGCTTTTTCCGTTTGTCCTCTTTCGACAACTAGGCCTGTAGCTAGCCCACAGGTTTGCGAGAAGGATAGTCGCGCAATTGGAATTCGACCTCCTCAAGAGTCGAAAAGAGGCCTTCGGTATTGTACCTCTCGTGTGAGCCTTCAATCAGCGTGATCAAAAAATGGAAGCCATGTCAGTTTCACCTGTGGATCCTGCCAAAGGTGCTCCAATGGCGGCGGGTCAAGACGAGAATGGCCAAGATAACGCCGCAGACGGCAAGGGTGACGGCAATGAGCGGGGGGGTGAACCAAGCGATCACAGTTGCCACTGTCTCATTACTCGCAGATGGCACACCTTGACTAGAGCTAGCGAAGTTAATAGCCGTCCCTATGTCATTACTTGCAGAAGGCGCATACGGACCGTCGCCATAGAAGCCTACCCTAAAGTGATAGTCTCCTGTATATCCATAGGGGAACTGCCAAACATCTGTCCACAACCAATTATCGGTGAAGTATCCATTATCATCAGTTGTGATATCTCGTTGCATGTCGTACCACTGACCGTTGTAAAACGCCTGCTCGGTCAGTACCGCGCCAGGTATAGGAGTGCCGTCAGGGGTTGTGAGGCGTCCGCCGACATCAAAGTAATCGTTGTACGGTACGGTTAGCTGTGCGCACTCGCACTGGGAAATCACGAAGACGAGCACTGTTTGTGTGATATCTGGTCCGGGGGGGTAAACGGGAATCGGTTCTGCTATGGGGTAGACTATGGGTACGTATATGGGCTGACCACCGGGTATTGGACGTGGGTGTGGATAGATAATTGCATGCCACGGGCGGTATGGGTGATAGATGAAAGGACCCGGTCTGTACGGGTGTGGGTGGGGTGCAGGAGGCGGGCGTGGGCTTGGGCCGGGGGGCATGATACGACCAGCGCCAGGATAACCAACGCCTGGACCATGATAGCCTGGAGCGCTAGGGCCAGGGCCACGACCACCGGGACCACCAGGAGGCGGGCCAATGGGGCCAGGACCGGGGCCAGGACCGGGGCCAGGACCATGACCACCGGGGCCTCCGGGACCTGGATCGCTACTGCGACTTTGATCGTGTGTGTGATCAACGCTCATTTTGGTTGACTCGATAGGTTGCTGCGCCGTAGACGCCTCCGCGAAAGCTGTTCCTACGATCCATATTATGAACATGAAAATTGCTATTGTTATTACCATTTGTCTTTTCATTTTTTACCCCACATACTCTATATTATTACTATCTCACAATTTCATCCAGCCTATTATGCTCTTTTGTGGGGGCACGCCTTTACTGCACACGCACCAAGACGTGTTTTCAGCAGTTACTGGAACTTTTATTGGAGTCACCTCTGACAACTATAACGGTGCCTACCTAACCAATTCATTTTTATGACAACATTATATGTCCTCCTCTCATTTAGAGCGGAAGATTAGGGACAGAGGCAACAATTTGATAGGACAAAAACAACTAAACAGAAACAACAGATACCTGATTAAGGCTGCGCATGAGCCATGATTTACGGCTGCCGTGGAAACTTAAACTGAATCTAAGAGGATCTATCAATTAGATTAAAGTATCAAGGCCAACGAACATATAGAGATGTTACCATGAGGATAAGTGAGCTAATCGCCATTGGGATAGTCATCATCTCATTTGTCGTTGGCATCTACATGTACCCCCAGCTGCCAGACACCATAGCCTCTCACTGGAATGCCCAAGGCCAAGTGAATGGGTATATGTCGAAATTTTGGGGCCTATTCCTGTTTCCTATAATCTCGGTTGGACTTGTGTT
>CAYYMO010000173.1:0-6397 GCA_964472955.1 uncultured Methanomicrobia archaeon
TTTACCCATTTACTCCGAGGATAATGATTACAAATTGACGCCCGAAATGGTAAATGAGGCCATAGATAAGCGAGCGAAAATGTTGACGCTCGTAGATCCTTTAAATCCTCTCGGGGTTAGTTATACCCCAAAAGAAGTAAAGGCCTTTTGCGAGATAGCCCAAGATGCCGGGATCTATGTGCTAAACGATGTGACGTACAGAGATTTGGCCAAGTCGCACGTGCTTGCAGCAGATTTTTATCCTGAAGGCACTATCACGATTTACAGTTTCTCTAAGAATTGCGGGCTTGCTGGTCTGAGACTCGGGGCCCATATTGCGACAGATACTCTCTTGGCTTCTATGTCTGAGTACAAGATCAATGACCTCGGCACCTCAATTATCGCGCAGGTTGCTGGAGTCGCGGCGTTAAAAAATAAGGCAGATTGGCTGCCGAAAGTTGTAGCGATTACAACGGAGAATCAACTGCTGATAAAAAACACGGTAGATAAAATAGAAGGGACATCCCTCCCAGTTTACCCGTCGCATGGAAGTATGATGGTCATTGATATCTCGGAAACAGGGAGTACACCTGAAACCATCGCCGATGAAATGCTAAGACGTGGCTTCTTCATAAGGGCCGCAAGTTACACCACTCGTAGATTTACGGACAGATACATTCGTGTAAGTTTCTCAGTGCCTACGGTCCAGGTGGAGAACTTTACAGCGGAGTTGTTGAAACTCTTTTAAAAGAAAAATGAAGCGCCGCTTACGTCGTGGAGTTCTCATAGCAATTGAGGGGATTGATGGTGTCGGGAAGACAACGCAATCGATAAGGTTAGTCGAAAGGTTGAATGCCCTCGGGTTTGAAGCGGTGCGATTTTTTGAGCCGACTGATGAAACTAATGAGGGGGTCATCGTACGTGAAAGTTTTTCGCGAGGGGGTCCCGTTTCCAACCATGAGTTATTGGCTCTGTTCATCACAGACCGGCGTTATGACGTCGAAACCCATATAGCTCCAGCGTTGTCCGGCAGGAAAATCGTCGTGATGGATAGGTACTTCTTATCAACTGCAGCCTACCAATCTGATACCGTACCTTGGCAAGAGATACTTGAGATGAACCGTGAGTTTGCCCCTGAGCCCGACATTATCATTATTGTAGATTGGCCCCCAGAGATGGCTATGGAACTCCTTGCTAAAAGGGGATTAGCCCTAACTAACGCTGAAAATGAGAATCGCCTCCTTCAAGTAAGGAAACGCTACCTTGAGATGGCAAGTGCAGATTTTGGAAATTACAAGGTGATAGAAGAAATAGCCGATGTGGAGGACGTGGCTGACGAGATACTTGACACCCTGCTTTCCTACATCTACAACAACAATCTAGCAGAATATTATGTTCAATAACGTTATTTACCAAAGCAGTCGTCTATAACATCCCCCGTTCGGAAGGCAGAATAAGCGAGAAGGAAGAACAATCAATGTGATGACGTTTAACTGATCATTGCAGTGAGGAAGTCCCACTCAGTTATTATACCTATAAGTGACTCATCACTTATTACGGGTAGAACGCCAGTGTCGCGCGCGATCATTAAATCTGCAGCCGCACCAAGATCGGTGTCGGGATGAATGGTGACTGAGGCATCCTTTATGAGTTTTTTGATCGGGACGCCGAGAGCCTCATGCATATTGCCGGTTACGATCTTTTCGAAAGCCTCGCCGCTCCCAAGGTAATTAACTATATCAGTTGCCGTTATTATCCCCAACATCACATCTTCGTGGACTATTGGAAGCCTTCTGAAGTCATTTGTGATCATTATTTTCGCAGCGGCTTCTACCGTTGCATCAGGACTGATAGTCAGAACGCTCGGGTTCATATAGCCTGATACCTTTTTACCTGTTATTACGCCAGCAATGAGGCTAACGAAATCGCGCACTGAAACTATGCCCACGACTTTATCATCTATGCTGAGAATTGGAAATCCACTCAGTCCTTCATCTATCATCTTTTTTAGTGCGCTTTCTATTGTATCGTAGTCTTTGAGGGTAACGACCTCCTCTTCCATTATCGAGCTTATCTCCTCGTTTATAGCGGACAATAAGTTCCCCTTATGTTTATTTTCTATTATTTGGGCTTTATCTCCTCCTCCGAGAAAGTTCATCACATCCGTTACTGATACTATCCCGACGAGTCTGTTGGTACCAGGATCGCTAACGGGCAAGCGTCTAAAATTATAGTGTCTCATCGTTTTGACTGCACCCATGATCGTCATAGTAGGAGGGATCATTATCACGTCCCTCTTTGCGACCATCATGATGTCGCCTTCGTGTTCAGACAATTTGCTCTTAAAGCCAAGGCTTCCGCGGTCTAGTTTACCGCCTAATTCGCCGTGTTCCCTTTTTTGACGCTTGTTCTCCCTTAACATCCTCTCACCATTTTAGTCCAAGTTAAAATTAAATGATCACTTTTACGAGATCTTGCCTATCGACTATCCCGACAAGCTTACGATCCTCGACTACCGGGAGTCTTCCTATTTCGTATTGTCTCATAAGATTTGCAGCTTCCCAGATCGTGCTATCAGATACAACTGTCATGACTGGAGTCTTCATGACCTTTTCCACGTTTGGTGGATATACACCACGCCCTCCTCGCTCATCCTCGCGTTCGAGTCTTACAAATCCCGCACTGAGAAGATCTTTAAGGGTAATTATGCCGACTAGTCGTTTTCTCTTCATTATCGGATAACCAGAAAGCCCGTATTGCGCCATGTTAAGCCAAACTTTTGAAACGGGATCGTCGGCGTTGCAGGTGCGGACCGTCCTCGTCATGATATCACCTACAATGGCCTTTTCCATTTTAAAGTTCAAGTTGTTGAACAATTTCTCTGAATCAATTATGCCTATAATTGTACTATCTTCGTGTGATCTGGCTACCGGGATGTCGAAGCCTGTGCTTCCAAATATTCTTGCGGCATCCATTATGTCAGCGTCAGGTGAGACGATTCCGGTCTCCTGAATAAACCCGCTTATTGTCACATCTGATTTCGTCGATGTGACTTTGAGAATATCCGTTAGAGTAACCATGCCTTTTATCCTATTCTGCGCATCAACAACGGGCAGGCTCCTATGTCCCTCACGCATAATTTGACGCACATGCGTGACGTAGGCGTCTTCTTTTATGGTTACAGGCATCAACATTAAATCAAGAATCATCTGTTATCCTCCTTGCAGGATTCGCACATTAAGCTCCCGTTCGTGTTTTCCAGTATATCGGACAATTGTCCACATACCTCGCAAACACCCGACGATGCGTTGCTTCGGCATCTCGGGCATTTAAGGACATCATCTTCCTGTTCAAGATCTTTTGAAAACTCCCCACATTCCTCGCACTCCCCTTCAGCGACAATTGTGTCTCTGCGATCGAGTACGATATCTCTATTCATTTGTATTAAATTCTCTAGTATGTGACCCATCTCAGAAGAGACGTGAATGACATCGGTATCCGTTATTATTCCGACGAGGACATCACCTTCAACCACGGGCAGTCTCCGTATTCTCCTCTGAGCCATTTTAAGCACTGCGTCGTTCACATCGTCGCTGCTCTTTATTGTGAGAAGAGGCTTTGACATGAGCTGCTCGAGTTTTATCGAGCTCGGTCTTATATTTTTGAAAATTACTTTTGAGACCATGTCGCTCTCTGTGACTATGCCCACAGGCTTACCGTTTTCTACGATTATGACACTTCCCACTCTGTGTTCGACCATCTTCTTACCGGCTTGAGCAGCTGTCATTTCGGGACTCGCGGTCACTACGTTTCGCGTCATAACATCCCTTACCGGTAATTTCGTTTCCATGCCACTCTCTCCTCTACTCTTGCTATATCAGTATCCTATAGCACCGTCTTTGCTTTAATATTTTCTTTACAATTATCGGTAAACGCTTTGAGTATTTGTAATTAAGGTTAGTTGATGCTGAACGCTACGCGCATCAGAATCAGCGTATTTCCAGCAACCAGATTGTGCTGCTCTGATAAAATAATTTCTGGTAACAAGAACATGAATCATTTCGCAGTTCAACCTCTATCAATAGTGCAGCTAGATCAAAATCCACACATTTAAAAAGGATAAGCGTCGCTCATGAATATGCTTGAGCTTTGTGAGTAACTCAAGTTAAGTCGCAACTAGGAAAGTTAACACGAACGACGAGAGTGTATTATGGGAGTATTTGACAGCATCAAGAGGAACTTCTCGGGATGGCTTCGTAAAGTCTTCAAGAAACGTATAGCGCGCATAGGAATCTACGGTCCACCCAACGCGGGAAAGACAACGCTTGCAAATAGGATTGTTCGAGAGTGGTCAGGCGATACTATGGGATCGACGAGTGAAATCCCCCACGAGACTAGGCGAGCTAAAAGGAGGGAAGGTCTTACTATAAGCTCGAATGGATCATCCGTGACCCTCGATATAGTCGATACCCCTGGTCTTGCGACAAAGATTGACTTCCACGACTTCATGTCATTTGGTCTTGAAGAAGAAGAGGCTAAACGGCGGGCAAAAGAGGCAACAGAAGGAGTCATCGATGCTATAAAATGGCTTGAAGATCTCGACGGCATCCTCCTCGTTATGGATGCTACAGAAGATCCGTTCACTCAAGTGAATGTCACAGTGGTGGGCAACATGGAAGCACGAAGATTGCCCCTTATGATAGTGGCGAACAAGATAGACCTCCCTGACTCGGCCCCTGCCAGAATCCACTCTGCGTTCCCGCAGCATCCGATGGTTTCGATATCTGCCCTTGAAGGCTTTAACATTGACAAACTTTACAACGCTATAGCTGAGAACTTCGGAGGCTAACAATGACAGGAGTTCAAATTGATCTTATTTCCAGTGATAGACTCTCATCCATGACTCCGATGGAGAAAGTGAGGCATATACTCGATGAGGTAAAGAAGGGCAAGATCGTGGTGCTCGAATCTGGTCTCGAACCTACAGAGGAGACAAAGCTTATAGAAATCACGATGTTGGAAGTGACTCCGGAGGGGTTTATCGGGATTGAGATGGAGAGTTACCCCCAAAAGCACCGGAAAAACATATTTGAAAAAATCTTTGGAAAAAATCCACGCGCGCGTCTGACGGTCATAGGGCCTGCAAACCAGCTGAAGACATTACATAAAGATAAAGATCTAATTAGTGCACTTGTATCAGCTCGCGAAGCGTGAATTAGAATTATATATACCAGCTTATTAACATAAGCGACAAATAATAGGACCATCACAGTAAGTTAGGACTACTATGCCTCATAAATGTACTAAGTGCGAACATCTGTTCGAAGACGGATCCGTCGTAATACTGCGTGGATGTCCGCATTGTGGGGGAAACAAGTTCTTCTATGTAAAAGGAGAGACAGCTGAGGATATTCACGCGTCGAAACTGGATGAGCAGATCATATCACCATTATCGAATGAGCAGATACGGGTAAAGCCTCAGCACGAATTGAAGGATGATCCTACAAAGGTTGAGAGCATAAAGATAGTTGGTCCCGGATCGTATGAACTCAACATACCGGCCCTCATCGAGAGAAAGGAGATAGTGATGGCGCTGAAGGAAGAGGGCAGGTACGTCATACATATGCCATCTGCGTTTAATAAGAAGAATATCAAGTTTAAACCTGAACGAGAAGAAAAATAATATTATTACCTATTTTTAGCACTTCTAGAGCTTCTCTACAGATTCATCAGCATGCGTACTTCATGGGTTACCGCTGGATATAATTGCTCTCGGTGAAAAAATGCTGTAAAAATGATCTCAACTGCCCCCCCGATCGTAACATATATTTAATTTGATACTTTTTGTATTAACAAGACACTGGTTTAAACTTAACTGGAATGAAGAGGCAACTGTGATTAATATATAGTAAAGGTTGAGCAGGTTGAGCACGATATGGTATGAAGTCAGATCGCGCCTTGTACGATGCTCTACGCGCGGAGTTGAGAACGGGCACCGCAGACAGATTACCTGCTATTGAGCTGATTATATATTTGTTGGGCTCCTCACCACCAAAACGGGCACCTTCGCCTCGCGGATTACCTTATCAGCGACACTCCCGATAAGCAACCGGTCTAATCCCTTCCGCCCATGCGTTCCGATAACTATCAGGTCAATTGTGTTGTTTTCCGCATACGTATTCAGTTCACTCGAAGGATGTCCCTCAAGCACGGCAGTCGTTACGGCCGCTTTATTGACGCCATGCGAAATAACTGCCTTTCTCGCGTTCTCAGCAATTGCCTTTCCCTCGTCTAATAGCACGTCATACATGTTTTCCCATGTTGAATCGATGGGAACAGAAGCATACCCCGCAATGTCGAGAACATAGACGATGTGCACGGTTGCGTTTGTAAGTCGCGCGAGATAGGCACAGTGCTC
>CAYYMO010000174.1:0-3086 GCA_964472955.1 uncultured Methanomicrobia archaeon
GGAACGTTCTAAAATAAATAGCGCGATTTATCAGACATCAAAATTTACGAATAATTTCATATAAGTTGACACAGATTTACATAAAAAACCGTAAGTACGAGAGCGGTAGAGAGGTAAACACCTAACGATTGTGTTGTAATAATTGTGTTGTAGTTGTATTAATTTAACATCATTCTATTTTAGATCATTTTTATATTCGGCGCGGAGGCGTCTGTTTTGAAGAGAATACCTATAGACGAATTATTGAAGATCAAAGAGCAGCAAGACTTTGAGAGTGCATGGAAATATGGCGGAGAATTGCTGAATGACGGGAGTGCGTACAACATGTCGAGGGTCATCCCAAAAGGGATGCGCGGCACAAGCCATAAGGTGAACGACCTGATCGAGAAATTAAGAGAACGACTATTTGAAATGGGGTTTGACGAGGTTATAAATGAAACGATCTTTCCCGCAGAAGATGTGATGAAGCAATGGGGGCCAACAGGGTATGCCATCCTCGATAGGTGCTACTATCTTGCCGCGCTCCCACGACCGGATGTTGGACTGAGTGCTCAGAAGCAAGCCAAAATACGGTCTCTTGGAATCGAACTAGGGGAAGATAAAGTACTTGAGTTACAAGAAACGCTCCATAAGCTAAAAACAGGTGAGGTTGAGGCTGATGAGCTTGTACGGGAAATCGCAGAGGTGCTGCGAATTGACGATGCACTTGCAATTGAGGTGTTTGAAAAAATACTTCCAGAATTCAAGAAGCTCAAGCCATTGCCCTCGAATCTCACGCTTCGCTCGCATATGACGTCTGCGTGGTTTGACACGCTGAGCGCCCTGCAACATTACCGATCGCTCCCCGTAAAGCTCTTTTCAATTGGCCTTCGTTTTCGGAGAGAGCAGCGCGAGGACGCCACGCACCTTAAAGTTCATAACTCTGCGTCCTGTGTTGTGATGGATGAAGATGTGTCCATCGACGTTGGGAAGTGGATTACAAAGGAACTATTATATCGGTTTGGGTTCGAGGAGTTTAAATTTGAGAGGATCGTAACGGGAACAGATACATACTATGCTCCGGGCAAGCATTATGAAGCGTACGCGTATCATCCTGACTTCGACCTAGGAACAAGTGAGGATGATGGATGGCTTGAGGTGTCTGACTTTGGGCTGTACAGCCCCGTGGCTCTCGCAAACTACGGCATAGAAGTTCCTGTATTAAACTGCGGACCAGGCGTTGAAAGGATAGCTATGATCGTTTACGACTATGGAGATATAAGAGAACTCGTCTATCCGCAATTTTACGAAAAATTTACGCTAAATGATGAAGAGATCCGCAATCTTATTTCAATGAGGTTAAAGCCACACACAAACCAAGGAAATGAAGTACAAAATGCGATAGTGAATATTTGCATGGTTCATGGCAAAGATCCGAGCCCCGTTGAGTTCGTCGCTTGGGAAGGCGAAATGCTTGGTGAATTCGTAAGAGTTTCAGTTATTGAGCCTGAAGAGAACACAAAACTTTGCGGCCCTGCTTTTTTGAATGAGATTTTCGTCACTGATGGCAACGTCATTGGCGCGGCAAGCTCCTCTGGTATTTCGACCGGTATTACGTACATTGCTGCTTTTGCTGCAGAAGCAGCATATGAAATTGAAAGGGCGTTAAAAGAGGGCAAGAAGGAACTTGAAGTTAGGGTAAGGATATCTCGAGCCCCAAATGATATCAACATCAGAATCGATCCTATCGCAAAGCGCTACATCACCAGTCAAAATAAGAAAATTGATCTTAGGGGACCTATATTTACCACGGTTCGTATGATTGCTGAGGAGTGACCAATGTGGTACCTTTTACTAAACAGCGTGGACCCAAAAAAGGAGAGATCTTTCACGTAAGGCTTTTGACATGTTGTGACAAATCAACAAAAATCACTCTTATATCAGTTACTTTAGGTTAAACAATTCTACAGATGTAAGAAAATTTATATAACAATTGTTAGATGACAGTTGTCATACTATAACGTACACGAGGATGGTTTACACCACATGAAACGAGCGTTGGGCTTTTTAATAGTACTGTCGTTAATGGGCACAGTTTTTGCTGCAGGATGTGTAACACAAAGCGGACAAAGTAAAAACACGGTTTACGAAACATCACTCAAAATTGGAGACATGAATGAACAACTGAGGACAGGAAATATTGATGGTTTCATCGCGTGGGAACCTGTCAGTTCCAGCGCCGTACTAAGCGGAACAGGTAAAATACTTGTGTACTCAAAAGAGATATGGCCGGACCATCCATGTTGCATAATTGCTGCTTCAACAAACTCATTACAGAAGCTTGACAGAAATGCCACTATTGGATTTGTGTGGGCCCACGTCAAGGGAACAGATTTTGTAAACGATCCGAAAAATCACGATAAAACTGTGCAATATATCGCAGAGCATGCCGGGGTAAGTACTCAAGCCGCAAATGAATCACTGAAAAATATCCGCTATACGTATGAAACGAACGTAAGTTCAATAAGGGGCTATTATAACGAGCTAAAAAATACGTCATACTTGAATAAAAAGGTTACAGACATCGGATACTCAAGTGAGGATCAGTTCTTTGACAGTTTTGTCATTCAAGGCTACGTAAGAGAAGTAAAAGATAATCTAGCAAAAGATCCGAACTGGAGGCCAGCAAGTACTAATGCTACTATTAAGTTTGGCGCCCTCCCGGCAAACAGTCACGACATTGCTGATTATGTAGCACAAAAAGAAGGGTACTACAAAGATGTCGGACTTAATGTAGTGGTAAAACAGTATGCAAATGGCGTAGCGTTAATGGAGGGGTTTAAGACTGGCGAGATCAATGTTGGATCATTCGGACTAGCACCTGCCATATTGAAGAGGATAAACGACGATGTGAACATTACCATAATTGCCGGCGTTCATGTTGATGGCTCTGCTCTCGTGATAAGAAACGACGATGCCATCAGATCGTTGAAGGATTTAGGTGGAAAAAACATCGCAGTACCTGGCCGCGGAACGATTCAGGATATCCTCCTGAGAGTGGTTGCACGGCAGAACGGTTTCGGCGTTCAGGTAAAATAGATACAACG
>CAYYMO010000175.1:0-4902 GCA_964472955.1 uncultured Methanomicrobia archaeon
GTATTTCGCCCAATGGGTCGCGATGCTCGTGTATTAATGTCGCGCGGAGACACCACTCACCGCGAATCGAGCGCAGCTCTGACGGGATGGGCTTGTATTCGACACTGACTGAGTACCAGTCACGCTTGGCGTTGTCAGTCACGCTTTTCTGCCCCTGAGATTAGCCTTAAAGCGTCGATCACCGGATTGTTTTTCACAGTCGGCTAAAGGGGGTCTGCATTTTCTCATTGTACTCAAATCCGACCTTGTCATATATCTCCCTCAAATCTGCGTCCTTGAACTGCAGGCACACTGTTGTTGTCTAGATGCCCGCGTGTCCGAGCAAGAGCTGCACTCTCCGAATTTCAACGCCATTTCGAATCATGTTGATCCAATAGCTATGCCGCAATGTGTGGGGATGCACATCAATACCGACCACTCGACCACATTTTTTGACCAAATACCACACGTGCCATGTTGTGAGGGGGAATAAACAGTTTTCATCCCCGAGTTCTGTGCCAGAAATATACCTCGAGAGAATCGAAATCGTCTCACTATCGAGCAGACCCTCCGTTGTTTACCTCCCTTCGCCTTGAGTATGTTTACCGCACAGTTGTCCCACTCAATATCCTTAGTATCTGTTATAAGTGTTTCCTGGTTTGGCTCTCGTGTGAATGTGCTGCTAGGTATTTGTCGTCGATGTAACCCTCGCTTTGCGTAATGGTACCGTTCTTCACCCGGGTGATGGTTCTAAGCTTCCTAAAAGCGGTCAAAGTTCTTGAACATTATCTTAGCGATCAACTCGATCTCTTTTAGACCCGGCTACTTCAGCGCCTCTCATAGGGCATTGCCTGCGCATTATTCTGTTTATCCCTATCTTGTTCTTGTGTCCTGTGCACTACTTTGCAAAATCCTGTGCGAGGATTCTCCGCAATTCCTCCGCGCACCCGCGCACCTCCTCACCTTTAGCGCGTTGGATCTCAGGCTCCATAACGGGGCCTGGCCTATCACAAACCGGACAGTGTTCGAGCAGCCGGACTCGGTCTCCCGATATGATGAAGCCGGGGTAGCTCTGTGCAAGGGCGTCGAGGAAGGCAAAGCGCCCCCATTCTCCGTACCCGGTGGGCATCAGGTCCTCTCCAAGCACAAGAGGCTTATAGTATGTATACGGGGCGTGAAGATAGTGACCCTCAGGGCACTGCCACATCCACCCATTCCCTTCGCACATGCCGTAAAGATCTAAACAGCGCCTTTCGGGAATGCCCAGCACATTCTCTACTTGTTCTCGGAAGTCCGCGTGGGGAATGCGTTTATCTTCATAGATTTTCCAGCCGCCGCCTGTGGAAACTGCTCCCCTTTCACCGAAATCAAAACTTTTTCCATTCTTTTGCAACGTTTTCATTACAAGGAAAAACATGAAGGGCGGACCGCTAAGTCTGATGCTTTCTGCTGTTTTGTCATAGCGCTCGAGCCACCGAATAGTCCGATCGACTACCTTCTGCAGCATCTCGCTTTGGGCAGATGAAACCAGTTTCCCTTTTAGCTCTTGATTCCTACTCATAGCTCTCTGGGTTACCCCGGTAGTTATCGCGTAGTCCATAGCATAATGTACGTCCTCAAACATGTCGTAGGTGAAACTCGTTGCCCGTCCAATAAACAGGTTTGTCTTCGTTGGATTTGGGAACAATAAGAAGGCGTGATCAACATTCACGTCTATCATACTGGCGCGCAACTTCATGACCGCATACTGAGCTGCTTTAAACGTTTTCATATCCCTCGGGATAAACGTGTGCCTCCCGCTCGTCCCGCTACTATACATAACAGCCAACCCCGCTACATTAAAGGCGTTGATCACGTCGTCGTAGGAAGGATTGGAACTTTTTATGACTATTTCAGGCAGTTCCCCAGTAAAAACGGTTGCGAGCCAGTGCGCAAAATCCTTCCCTGACGGGTACTGTTTGTAGGTGGTGTCTGGGATGAGGGGGATTTTGTCAAAGTCGTCTACGGTCTTGATGTCGTCGGGGCGGACATTTCGCACCTCGCAGTACTTGCGATAGAAGTCATTATTGTTATAGTGGTACGAAAAAGTATACTTAATCGCTTTCAGCTGCATATCTAGTGCTTCATCAAGGGGCACTCGGTATAAGTCAACGGGTTTGTAAAGGGATTCATCAGCAGGGCTCCAAGTGTTTCTTGTGGGCACATAGTGAGCTAACAGTTCATTGATTTTTTTTACTCGGAATTCAACGTCCTGTGTTCCAGTTACTCCTCTATAGTTGCTATCCTGTTTTACGTCCATGTAAACTCCTCGTCAGTAGAACAACAATTTCCTAGCTAGTAGATTAAAACAACCAATATAATTTTTATGATTACCTAATAGTGTTCTGGTCATTAACATGTTTATTCAAGAATGCGAATGGGAGATGCCAGTGTTCTTTAGAGGGGTAAAGAATTACAGGCGCACTGTCCAAAATGATGCACCGATAAAGTGCGATCCACTGTTATCGGGTGCCTTCATGTGTTAAACGCAATTCTGGTCACGTTCAATAAAGAGAGAGTTTAAAATTTACGTGTCAGCGATTAGAATGAGTGTTTTCACGTCAATGGGCATAACCGCTTTTACGTGTAGTACCAACTGAGTGGTCGGACCATAGCTATCCATTGTCATAATTGTCATGCCGTTGACGACTCAGCAAAGTAATTAATGAATAGACCAATAAAGTTAAAATAAACGCGAGACCTACAGGGAGCTTTACCTACACATTTATTAATAGAAAAGTCAAGAGATTATTGTCAATTAACGAAACTAATGTACGTATAACTTCAATTCGTAAAGCTTGCTTATTAGAAGCTTAGGATGGGCTAGGCTGTCACGATGATTTTAAAACGTTTCTAGAGAGACGTACTATGAGGGGTGCAAAAAGTTAATCTATCTTATAGTTTTATTTATGAATTGATATACAAATCCATATATATTTTTACTTCATCTTTGGACATAACAACTGAAAGGGGAAACCATGGAATACTTTGTTCAAGCAACGTCGTTGATAAAAAATTATGGGAACTTCAATGCAGTTAATAACTTAAACCTAAAAATTCGTGCTGGAGAGATCTATGGGTTATTAGGCCCCAATGGTGCAGGCAAAACAACGGCTATTAAAATGATATGCGGGCTGTTGAAGCCAACAGCTGGAGATATTTATGTTCTCGGAAAGAGAGTTCCAGACGGCAGCTTAGCACGACTTGTAGGATATATGCCCCAAGAAACTGCACTATATCTCGGTCTTACCGTTCATCAAAATATAACATTTTTTGGAGAGATTTATGGTTACCGGGGACAAGAAATTGAGACAAGGGAGAGGGCACTGCTTAAATTTATAGACCTGGAGAAATTTGCAGATGAACTTATTATAAATTTAAGCGGTGGAATGAAACATCGAGTCTCATTGGCGTGTGCTCTTTTTCACGAGCCGAAACTAGTCCTCCTCGATGAGCCTACCGTCGGGGTTGACCCTGAATTAAGAGTCTCCTTTTGGGACTATTTTGATGAGCTCAAGAGAAGCGGAGCGACAATATTGATCACTACGCATTATATGGATGAAGCCAGACGATGCGATAGAATTGGCTTCATGCGGAACGGGACTCTTATAGCAGAAGGAGCGCCAGCAGAACTCCTCAGTAACACCGACACTGATTCCCTTGAGGATGCATTCTTGATATTCGCAAAACAGGGCGGGGCACAATGAAGCTTTACGGCGCATTAGCAGTAGGAAAAAGGGTCTTAAGAGATGTAATCAATGACAGACGAACGCTAATGCTAATTTTAGTAACTCCTATCGTCAGCATGCTTCTCTTTGGTTACACATTTGGCACCGAAATAAAGAACGTAAATATAATCGTGGTTAACGAAGATAAAGGAGTATTCAACCCCCAATTGAATGTAACAGATAGCATTTCTGACAAAATCGTCTCGAACATAAATCCACAAACTCTGAAGATCAACTACATGGACAATGTAAGCGAAGCAGTTAATCAAGTGAAAAATGGGCACGCTTATGGGGTAGTGCAGTTCCCATCTGCTTTAACGAGCGAAGTATACGCTAAGTCACAAAACAGTTCATACAATGAAACAGCGCCAATTACTGTAATGCTAGACAAGAGCAATACAGAAGTTGCAAATTCCGTATCGTCAACTCTCAGCGAAGCCGTTTCTAAAACTGTGGACAGTATAGGAGCAACTTCTGCCCTCCCTATTAATAACGATCCTGTATACGGAAACAACTTCAAGCTGATTGACTTTTCCGTGCCGGGAATAATAAGTTTTGCTGTGTTCGCTATAACGTTAGAGCTGACATTAGTATCGTTCGTCAATGAACGAACGTCAGGCACTTTGCAGCGACTCTTTATATCACCTTTAAAAGAAAGTGAAATAGTAGCAGGATACGCGTTGGCATTTTGTGCCATAGGTACCTTTCAGGCAATATGTATTTTAGCGGTAGCCATTGCCGCATTTCATATTACTGTGGCGGGAAACATTTTCCTTGCCTTAGGAGTGATCATATTATTGGTGGTTGCTTCTCAATCCTTGGGAATACTGCTTTCAAGTGTCGCAAAAAGAGAACTCCAAGTTATTCAATATATACCGTTTTTATCACTGGTTTCTTTTTTGATGTGCGGAATTATTTGGCCGCTTGAGGGCGTTCCATCATGGTTATTGCCTATATCATACATTCTTCCCCCGACATATGCTGTCCATGGCTTACGCGCAGTTCTTCTAAAAGGATGGAGTTTAGATCAAATTTGGTTGGATGTCGTAGCATTAGTTTTGTTTGTAGTTGTGTTTTTGGTGCTGGCAACGTGGGAACTAAAAAGATGGGAAGCGTGACTTTATAGAAATGCAAAAAAGCCCGCGGGCACTGGCTA
>CAYYMO010000176.1:0-4022 GCA_964472955.1 uncultured Methanomicrobia archaeon
CAATTTTGAACAACGTCGACGTCGAGAAGTCATTAAGTGGAAAAATTTTGACAGGAGGCAGGATCAACGCGAGTAAGACAATATCCGGAATCGTACCGACTGCGCCACCTCTCTCCATAACCGCTCTTCGATTGGCGCCCAATCACCCACAATACTTCGAGTGGGATATTGCCAACACCGGCACTGCTGATGCGTGGGTTGCTCCCTATGCGATTTTCTACGAGCAAACTGCCACCGCACCCGGATATGCTAGGGATGGCGACGCTGTTGCCCGCTATGTATATGATGACACCGCCGGGAACTGGACAGCTGTTCATCACTACAATGGATACAACTGGTTTAACGCTCTCGCAGGACATACGTACCACGTCTATTCGGATCCTGTAGTCCCCGAAGGTGCGAAGTGGGCGGTGTACAACGTACAGCTCTACTATGAAGGAGCGTTTCATGGCTGGTTGTATCCAGACTGGGATAAATACGCGACGTTGCGGTAAGTCGGCGCTACTACCCGAGAGCCGATGGATTGGAACTTTTTATGTTGTGGGGTGGGTATACACAATTTGGTGGTCTCGCATCATAAAAAATTCGCGATGGCATGGCACGTATTCCCATGTTAATGAAAAAAACTAAATATATACAACCTATCGTACATGTAAACCAAAAAATATGAGGGGGTGAAAATGGTGTACAAGAAAAACTCCAGAAGCAGTTACGGCGGCGGATATAACCAGTTCGATAGAAGGGAGCCACGTAGCGCCCCTGTTGAAGTCGGAAAGCAGTATGATGTCAAGATCGAAGATATTGCGAAACAGGGTGACGGCATTGCCCGCATAAACGGTTTTGTAATCTTTGTTCCGGGAACGCAGATTAACGATGAGCTTAAGATTGAAATTAAGGCTGTTAAGCGCAACTTTGCATTTGGTGAAGTAGTATAATTTTGACTTAAGGTGAGGTTTAAAGGATCAAAAGTTCAGAGATGGAGATAACTACTTACTGCTATACGGTTGCGCTATAAACAGTGTATAACGGACGGATATGTTGTCTTTCCATCACTTTTAATATAATTGTAACTTTTACGATAGTGGCCCTGGCATCTCTCTGATTTTAAGCTGAAGCTATCACGATGAACCTTCATTGTGTAAATTATTGTATTTTGACGACATAATAGGGTTTTTTCCAACTCTCTTTTGATAATGCGACAGGCGTCCTTTGGAAACGTTCAATGTAAGAGTCTAGAGAAATACGCGATAGTTTGCCATCAATATATCATTTTTATTCTTATGATAGGTGGGTTTGTTGTAGCTCCGGTTCTGCCCCCCCCCACGCACTGTCATCTGATGGGTTACTCCATCTTAGAAGTCTCAAGCGACCACGTGATGAACCTCCTTGAAGGAAGCTCGTGAATCGCCGTCAGAATGGTGAAGCCATCGCCCATCGGAACTAAGGTTAATACGGGCCCGTCCCTGGATTTTAGAATGACGTCTCTCACGGCAACGCCTACGAAATATCCATCCGTTCGTGCTTCCGGTATATCAACAATGTGAGCAGCAGGGTGCTCCTTGACCTGTTCGATCTTTATCGGATCATCTCGTAGGAGCATCTTAAAATCATACGAAAGGTCAAGCCATTTAAAGTCGTAGTTGTCTATAAATGGGCTAAAAATTATGACGATCCCGCCATCTGTCACGAAATTTTTAAGCGGGGTTCGAAGGCTCCTGATGACTTTTGCCACTGATGAGTAAGTGGGGTTTCCAAATCCTACTGGAATAATCGCAACTTTATACTTGGGAGAATACGGGGTGCCGACAGCTATTGGAGAGACCCGCTCACACGTGACTCCGTACTCTAGAAAAAGCTTCTCAAACAAAATGGGCCGATCCCAAATAAGTGCAACATCGATCATCACAATAGCTAACAGACACGGCTATTTATTATTTTTTTATCTTTTTTAACTTCTTTAAATTTTTTTTAAGTGTACCCCTCCCGTTTCCCCTCATTATTTGTGTAAAATTTTTAAACGCAACGTTATTGGTCGATATTACTGAGTGATAATAACGCTTTTATAGGGGAAATTTGTTAATTATATACCAGAGAAAGAATAAAATAAGACATGGGAGAGGATATGAAATTCAACTACGTACCAACCACGTGCCCCTACTGCGGCTGCGGTTGCGGATTAAACCTCGTTGTTCAAGACGGAAAGCTTATAGGGGTTGCAGACAGGAGACGACACCCCGTTAACGAGGGCAAACTCTGTCCAAAGGGACTCGCGTGCCACGAATTCGTCCACAGCGAGGAACGACTCACTGTGCCCCTGATCAAAAAGGATGGCAAGTTCGTCGAGTCGACGTGGGATGAAGCCCTTACCCTGGTTGCTTCGAAACTCAAGGCAACGCAGGAAACGTACGGGCCCAATTCTGTGGCGTTTTTAGCTTCTGCGAGGATAACAAATGAAGAGAACTACTTGATGAACAAGCTGGCGAGAGCGGGCTTTCACACCAACTACCTTGATAACTGTGCGCGTCTGAGCCACGGTCCCACGATATCCGGACTCGCGCGCTCGTTCGGCTCCGGCGGGATGACAAACTCCATTGCTGACATTGCACAATCTGACTGCATATTCGTCATCGGTTCGAATACCATGGAGCAGCACTCACTCATCGGTAGAAGTATCATCCGAGCGAAAGAAAAGGGAGCGAAGATAATCGTCGCGGACCCAAGGTACTCAACGACAGCAAAACTAGCGGACATCTATGTGCCCTTCAAACCCGGCACTGACGTCGCGCTTCTGAACTCGATGATGTATTGGATCCTTGAGGAAGGAAAGGAAGACAAAGAATTCATCGCTGAGCGAACGAAGGGATTTGACGAGCTCAAGGAGGTCGTCAAAAAATACGCAGACGTTGAAGAGATAACAACTGTGCCCCCCGAACTCGTTAAGGAAGTGGCCATGGATTACGCAGACGCAAATGCTACGGCTTTGATTTACTCAACGGGAATCACGCAGCATACCACGGGCACAGACAACGTACTGTCGACTTCAAACATTGCGATGCTGACGGGCAACATCGGCAGGCCAGGCACGGGAGTTAATCCACTAAGAGGGCACAACAATGAGCAAGGAGCATGCGACATGGGAGCGCTGCCTGTCGTATATTCTGGATACCAGTCAGTGGCCGTTGACGCAGCACGCCAAAAAATGGAAGAATTCTGGGGAGTCGAAGGTTTGCCAGCTGCGGACGGTCTGACCGTCACTGAGATGCTGGGAGCCGCCGGCGATGAGATCAAGAACATGTACATCGTCGGAGAGAATCCGATGTTGTCCGGCCCTGACATCACCCACATCGCTGAATGTCTTAAAAAGCTCGATTTCCTCGTAGTCCAGGACATCTTCCTAACAGAGACCGCTGAACTCGCAGACGTCGTACTACCGGGCGCGTGTTGGGCGGAAAAAGACGGCACGTTTACGAACACTGAAAGACGCGTCCAACGCGTTAGAAAAGCAATTGAGCCGCCAGGTGAAGCAAAGGCTGACTGGGAGATAACCATGGCCCTTGCAGACAAGTTAGAGCTCCCTGGTTTCAACTACGAGAGCGCCGAACAGATATTTGAAGAAGTCAGACAGGTGACACCGCAGTACGCAGGAATGACCTACGCACGGTTGGAAAAGCCAGAAGCACTACACTGGCCGTGCCCTACCGAAGAACATCCCGGAACGCCGATTCTCCACGCACAGAAGTTTTCAACGCCTGACGGACTAGGAACCTTCGTCGGAGTGGAGTATAAGCCACCTGCAGAAGTGCCTGACCAGGACTATCCGTTCATCCTCACTACCGGGCAGATATTGTTCCATTTTTACACCGGAACTATGACGAGACGGTCGCCGACGCTCAACGCTGAAGTCCCGACTGGTTACGTTGAGATCAGCCCAGAAGACGCAGCTGAACTTGGCGTAGCTAATGGAGACATGGTAAAAGTGCGAACGCGCCGCGGTGAGATCGAAACGGTTGCCAACGTCACGC
>CAYYMO010000177.1:0-3937 GCA_964472955.1 uncultured Methanomicrobia archaeon
GAACAAGCTAGTTCACGAGAAGAGCCCCTACCTTCTCCAGCATGCAGAGAACCCGGTCGACTGGTATCCATGGGGACAAGAAGCGTTCGATCGGGCCAAGAAAGAGGATAAACCAGTATTTCTCTCGGTAGGGTATTCGGCGTGCCACTGGTGCCACGTGATGGCCCACGAGTCCTTTGAGGACCAGGAGATCGCCGCAATGATGAACGATGCTTTCATCAGCGTCAAGGTCGACCGTGAAGAGCGACCTGACATCGACGACGTCTATATGTCGGTCTGTCAGGTGATGACGGGGAGTGGGGGGTGGCCGCTCACCATAATCATGACACCGGAGGGCAAACCATTCTTCGCAGCTACCTACATCCCCAAGGAGACGAGGTTCGGGCTCACAGGACTGCGGGAACTTATACCGCGTATAGAGGAACTATGGAGGACAAAGAGGGGCGAGGTGGACACATATGTAGGGGAGCTCATGTCCACGCTCCGCGAGTCATCGTTCCGGTCACCCAGTGGGGATATTCCGGCGTCTACGATCCAGTTCGCCTACGAGGACCTCGCGTACATCTTCGACGAAGTGCATGGGGGGTTCGGGTCGGCCCCGAAATTCCCTACCCCACATAATCTTATATTCCTCCTTCGTTATTGGAAGCGAACGGGTACGGGTAAGCCGCTCAAGATGGTGGAACGAACACTTCAGGCAATGCGTCTTGGTGGGATCTACGACCACATAGGATTCGGATTTCACCGGTATTCGACCGACGATAAATGGATCGTCCCGCACTTTGAAAAGATGATCTACGACCAGGCGCTCCTAGCGCTCGGGTATGTAGAGGCCTATCAGGCGACAGAGAACACAGAATATTCACGGACCGCTAACGAAATTTTCACTTTTGTTTTGCGGGAGATGACGTCGCATGAGGGCGGGTTTTACACCGCTCTTGATGCCGACAGTGAAGGCGAGGAAGGCAAGTTCTACCTTTGGAGCCAGGACGAGATTGAAAGCGTACTTACAGGGGAGGACACTGAGCTTGCTTGCAAGGTATTCAACATCCGGATGGAGGGCAATTTCACCGACGAGGGGACTAGCAAGAGGATCGGCAAGAACATACTTCGCATGGAGAGAACGATTCCTGAGATTGCATCGGAACTGAGAATCCCCACGGAGCCCCTAAGGCATCGCATCGAATCAATACGACAGCAACTTTACGAATGCAGGGAGACGAGGGTGCACCCCTGCACCGACGACAAGATTCTTACTGATTGGAACGGACTGATGATAGCCTCGCTGGCAAAAGGTGCGCGCGTTCTAGACAAGCCCACGTACGCGGAAGCAGCAGGTCGCGCGACCGACTTCATACTCGAAACTATGCGAAACGACGAGGGGGTGCTTCTTCACCGGTATCGAGAGAAAGAAGCGGCAGTGCCAGCGCTTCTGGACGATTATGCCTTCCTTATCTGGGGCCTTTTAGAACTCTATGAAACGACGTTCGAGGTGCGCTACCTCGAGTCGGCGCTTGATTTTCTGGAGCTTTCGCTCAGGCATTTTTGGGACCCTAAAGACGGAGGGTTCTTCTCGACTGCGGACGATGCCGAGTCGCTCATTTTGCGCAGGAAAGAGAGCTACGATGGTGCGCTGCCATCGGGCAACTCGGCGATGATGATGAACCTTGTGTTTCTTGGACACCTTCTAGGCAGAACTAACTATCTAGATGCGGCATCGCGGATAGGAAGGGCGTTTTCAAAAGCAGTCGATCTCTCACCCGCCACGCATACGTATCTGTTGAGTGCCCTAGATCTCGCATTGGGCCCATCATATGAGACCGTGATTTGCGGTGACTCGCGCGCGAGAGAGACCAGACAGATGATCGCAACTCTCAACAAGAGATTCTTGCCGCACAACGTCATCATCTTTAGGCCAGCCGAGCAAGAAAATCACGGCATAAATGCAATCGCACCGTTTACGATGCACAAGAAATGTGTTGGCGGCAGACCCACCGCGTACGTCTGTCAAAATCAACGCTGCAGGACTCCGACAAAAGATATAAACGAAATGATCCGGATGCTGGAGGGGGGAGAGGGGCCTAAGTGAGGAACGGCATTGGATCTCACGTGAGGCTCTCTTATCGTGGTGTGAGGTGCTGCGCGACACCGAGAGAAAAAATGATACCAGTCTTATCTCACCCACTGGAGCAGTGTGGAACTCCACATTAATTTTTTTTATATTTAGTGCCATCAATGCATCGATGCTGCACACACGAAGCTACTTAGGCGGTGACGGGACGCGTGTGAATTTTTGCACATTATCGTCAAAAAATGCTACAAAAAACTAATAAGAGGCATGTGAATAGAGTATGCCTAGATGTCTAAAGAATCTTTGAGCTTACGCTTCGAAGTCGAACGCCTGCGATCAGAAAACGAAGATCTCAAGTTAAAGCGATCGCAAGAGTTTGATCGTTTGCGCTCCGAAGTCGAGCACCTTAAAAAAGAGAATGACAAGTTACAGTCTGAGAACAGGAAGTTGGGGCAGAGATACGACATAATATTAAAGCAACTTGAAAAATGCAATAAAAAGCTGGAAAAAAAGAACACCGATCCTGAAGCAACTCCTGCGACAAACGAACCAAAAGACACATTTCACCACGGCGTAGCATGGGTACACGATGAGGTCGATGAATTAACAAAATCGATCAGAAGAAAGTGAAACCACTCGCATAATTACATACATAGACCTGCGCTCGTCGCGTAACGTTACATCTGGACTTTTTAGTACGCACTCATCGAGTGCCGTGCTCCGCCCCATCTAAGAGACCGTGATTCGCTGACTCGTACTCTGAATTGAATATACGAGAGGATGATTGGAGCGCGTAACACTGGATGCTGCCACACGACGTCTTGTATTATAATCTTGACAGCAAGTCCGTTTTCTTTGACTGGAATTCTTCTTCTGTTAGGATGCCGCGGTCTTTCAAGTCACCCAACTTCTCTATTTGATCTAAAACAGCGTGCCCCTCAATTTTTTGCTCTGCCTCTGTAGTCTTTAGTTTCTGTTCACGCACTTCAAGGAACCCCGCACCGACTACTGCAATGGGTAGCGCGAACGTCGCGATCCCTGCGAACATAACTACCACGCCTAACGCTCTTCCGAGAGGGGTCACCGGTACCACATCCCCGTAGCCGACCGTCGTTAACGTGGCGGTCCCCCACCACATCGTCGCGGGAATACTCGCCATATGAGGATTCACCGGAGACTCAATAAACCACATCAACGAGGAGGCAAACACCAACACAATGACATCTATTAACAAAGCCAAAGCTAAGTCTGATTTCTTCGCTTTGACTATTTGTACCAAAACGTAAAAAGATCCGCTTCCTTGGAACAGCCGAAGCAGCAAGAACAAAAACACCGCGCGAACAAGTGAAGTCTCCGCTCTAGTGATTAAAACGATCCATAAAGGAACAATAACAAACAACGTTAGTATTGACCAGGAGGTCAATATAAATCGTATTCTCCCTTTGATCGGATTGCTGTACTTAGCGTTTATCGTGCACGACCAGAGGCGCGAAATATATTCAATGGTGAATATGACAAGTGAAAACGCGAACAATGACAACAAAAAAAGATGTTCACGCGCAAAAAATCCTGGAATGGTACTTACAACAAAAGCTACGACATTACTGAACATTAATAGTGAGATGAAAAGGATTAAGGCATCAGCGAATTTATCACCAGGACGTGTCCTCCACAAAATTTCATACACGCGTGTTTTTACATGTTGGTTCACAAAGCATTCACCGTCGCGCTGTAAAAAATGCCTATCACCTCTTTTTCTGCAAACCTTAAGATTTTTGCGCTTTTGAGTTCACAATAACTGAAATTGTCATTGGTGTAAAACATAGCGCGGTACTATTCCTTTCATCCGGAAATACGGTTAATCAG
>CAYYMO010000178.1:0-5585 GCA_964472955.1 uncultured Methanomicrobia archaeon
AGTTGCACCTATTCAAATCGCTGTTTTCCCACTTGTTAAGGCTTTGAATGAAAAAGCCAAGGATGTCTCTACGTTTCTTTGCTCCAAGAAATTTCTAATTAAGTATGACGAGTCCGGCACCATTGGCAGAAGATATAGAAGACATGACGAAATTGGAACCCCATTTACTATTACAATTGATCATCAGACGCTTGAAGACGATACAGTCACTATCAGAGAGAGAGACTCGACAAAACAAATAAGAGAAGTCATCGTCAAGCTTCCGGAAACGCTCAGCGGACTGTTAAATTCATAGATCTCTCTCAAAGATCGTTTACAAAGTAACAGAGATGCCCCCAGAATCACGGGATCTTTTGACACGTGAATTAGTGAGTTTTTAATATCGATGCCCAAAGGGCGCCCTTAAAAGAATTTATAATTATGAATGGTGCGTATGATTCACTATAACTCAAAGATAAATCTGAGGGGCGCTAGATAGCAACGTGTCCATTCAAAATATCAGTCAACTGCTACGTTATGCAAAATGCACGTTAGATTTCAAGGTATCTGAATTGGGCCCTCTTCCTTTACGGAATTCATTATTATGTTAATTTCGATATTTTTTATCCCTATTGGTGATATTTGTTCCTTCAAAATCGAAGTAAGATGATCGTAGTCTTTTGCTGCTACCGAAAACTGCAAGTTGTGATTGCCCGACATTTGATCAATCTGGTAGATCACCTCAATCTTTTGTAACTCTCTCATATAATGATCTAAATTTGAGGGGTCTACCTTGGCGCTAATTCTTGCATTACAATTCAATCCAACTTTTTCTTTATCTATTACAGCTGAATAACTTTTAATGACACCTTGCTCTTCCAAAATAGCCATTCTATCGCGAACTGTTGATTCTGATCTGTTCAGCTCTCTTGCAATGTCCTTATAAGTCATTCGTGCATCTTTCTGCAGAAGATAAAGTATTTTTTTATTTATTTCATCGATACGCATGTAACCCCTTCCAATCGATATATGCCTAAGTTTATTGCCCCTGATTGCACAATCTCGTTGTTTGCTTTCTATTGTAAACTCGTTGTATTTATTAAGTATGTTATATTTAGTTTAACTGATGTCAAATTGTTTGGTAACTGAAGACTTATTAAAAAAATTTAAAGATCTCGCTTATTCGAAAAGGAGGAAAGTAGGAATAGGATTTGGAGAGCCAAACGATGCAGTCTTTAATGGGATTAGAAACGCTAGCGATTTTTCCGATGTAGTCATAGTTGGAGCTATTCATTCAGACGAATTTGAGGTTATAAATACCTTACAACCAGAAAAGGTCCTGATTGATATGTTGATAGACCACGACATAGATGCGGCGGTGAGAGGGACGATAAGTGCGAGCAAATTACTGCCATATTTGAAGCAACGATTAAACGTTGAGCACGTTTATCGGGCGGCTCTTCTTTCCACGTATGGCAATATACCATTTTTCCTAGCCCCTGTTGGGATTGATGAAGGGCGCACAATACGCGGGCGTTTGGAGCTTGCATTGAGAGCGTCATATTTGCTTACTAAGATTGGAGTGGCTCCAAAAGTGGGAGTTTTATCTGGTGGTAGAGCCGAAGATGTGGGAAGGTCTAAAACTGTAGATATAACGTTGAAAGAGGCTGAAGAACTTACAGACTTACTCAAAAGCGCTGGGATTGATGCAATAAATTATAATATTTTGCTAGAAGAGGCGATAAAAGGCTCCAATATTATTCTGACACCTGATGGACTATGCGGTAATTTGATTTTCAGAACCCTCGTATTTCTCGGTGGAGGGAAAGGCCACGGTGCGCCGCTGATTGGCTTACCGTACACTTTCGTCGACACATCACGTTCGGGCACCGCATTCGAAGATGCGATAATGTTAGCGTCAGCGTTATGCAATAGTCTAAACATATTGCTCTAACAAAAAATGTGCTAGAGCCAGTGTTTTGCGTAAATTCAGCGACTCGCAAACCCCCCAAAAAAAAACGTAGTTAGACACTTTATAATTGCACGCATATTATATTGATAAAAAAACACTATATAGACTAAAATGATTTTTGCAAGGATTCGTAAAAAGGGAGAACTGTCTTTTGAGACATAATCATAAGAATCGTTACAGCGAAATGAGGATCATAGACGCTCATAATCATATTGGGATGGATATACACGGCGTAATTCAGGAGCCTAGATCATTGTTAAAAAAGATGGCGGAATCGGGCGTCGACAAATGCATTGTTTTTCCATTTAACGAGATACGGCCCGGACGAGCGTTTTCCACTGCAAATGATTATATAGCTAAAGTCGTCAAATCTCATCCCAATCGGTTCATAGGGTTTGCGCGTACCGACCCAACGAGTCCGTCTGCTGCTGATGAAGTTTATAGGGCTATAAAAAAACTCGGATTAAAAGGACTTAAACTTCACCCTCGAAGTCAAGAATTTCATCCATCTGATGATGCAGTAATTCCTGTGCTCGAAATGTGTGTTAGCCTTAACGTCCCTATTCTCTTTCATTCTGGATATGCTTATCGTACGCTCCCTCCGGCGATAGGTGAAATGGCTGATCGTTTCCCTGAACTTCCCGTGATTATGGGCCATATGGGATGTTCCGATGTTGGAACGCCCGGAGGCATCGATGAAGCCATTCGCATAGCTGGCAGAGCAGATAACTTATACTTAGAGACCTCTCGCATGATGATTCCATCATACATCGCAAAAGCAGTGCGATCAGTTGGAGAAGAAAAAGTAATTTTCGGCTCTGACACTCCGTATGGAAGACAAGAAGATGAAATTGAAGTTATATTGAAGAGTGAATTAGATTCATTTTCCCTTCAGAGGGTTTTCCGTGAAAATATCACGAGTTTGTTGAACCTAAAATAGACGAGTTACTATGGCTATCGTTTTTACTTTATGAAGTAATTAAGTGTCACATCCAAAAGTGCTTTATAAATGAGATATGCTCTTTAAAATTATGACTTCAGTTGACGAGTATATTTCCAAAGCTATTGACTTCTTAAATGAAAACAGAATAGATGAGGCAATTCAGGAATATAAAAATGCTCTAGACGTTGACCCGACAGATGCTACGGCACTAACAGGGCTCGGACAGGCGTTCGATGAGCTGGGAGATTTTGCTGAAGCCATAAAATCGTATAAAAAAGCTCTGCGACGCAATCCTCGTGATGTAATAGCTCACAGTGGCTTAGGAATTGTTTATGAAAAACAATGCAAGACTGACTTGGCTATAAAAGAATTTGTCGTTGCTTTGGGAATAGACAACGACACAGCGTTTATGCACATTGTGTATGCTCGAGATAGGTATACTACCTTTTTGATTGACGAAAAGAAAAAATATGAAGACAGGGCAAGAAAGCTCGAAGAGTCAATCGAAAGATATATCAGCTCGACAAAAATTATTGACATAGATATATCGAACTATTTTCCCACGAAAGCAGATTAAGCTAAATTCTAAGCTAGCTCAACCTCTTCTACAGTGTCAAAAGTTTATTGTAAGAAGTGCACGCGAACTAAAGTGTATGCTGTGATCAATCTGTAATCCAAGCGGGATTTGCTCATCTAGTGTGTGATCGCTATCACATGGCGTCAGGTGATAAATCGATGGACTTTACGATAAAACCCATAGGAATAGTACATTCAAAGATTGCAGACAGGAATGATATGCCTTTGCAAGGCGTTCCTGCCCGTATTGAGATTTTTGACGAGTTTAAAGCAGGTTTAACGGGCATCGAAGGCGATAGTCATATTAACGTGATGTGCTGGTTCGATAAAGCTGAGAGAGACCCGCTTTTAGTAAAACCAAGGAAATTAAATGCAAAGTTGAATAAACGGGGAGTCTTTTCATTACGGTCCCCGACCCGTCCTAACCCACTTTCTCTGACTGCTACACGTCTCGTCAAGGTAGAAGAAAATATGCTCTTTGTCGATCCGCTCGACATCATTGACGGATCCCCAGTCATTGACATAAAACCATACTCTGCAGTCTGGGACGTGATTTTCTGGGCTCGAGATGTGCATTCCTCACTCATACCAGCCAACATGGAGGAGGAAGAAGTTCTCATAGAATTCCTCCGTGAAGCGTATAACTATCATGGTGAAAGATGCCCTGATATTGCAGTGGGGGTAAAAATTGTGTTTGATGCTTTGAAAACACTCAATTGTAATATTAAAAACGCTAGCCTGAAAATTCCGAGTAATATAAACCTGCATATAGCGGATTGCCTCATTGGAATCATTCGTGGCACGCCAGGCAATACAAGACTAAACGTGTGTGGAACAGATGGTATTGAAATACGGTATGGCACCCGCTCACTAAAGTACAAACTAAAAAAAATACCCCATAAAGATCCCTTTGAAATACTGAAGATGAATTCAAACGAGCTATTTACAAAGTTTGATACTTAAATCAATAAACGGTATAACCTATCTGATGCACTTAGCATAAGCTAAACCGTTAATATAACAACTTAGTCTGTTTCACTCTAGGCTAATAGCAGGAGTATAACCTGCCCAGTCATAGACGAACCTAAGAGCTTGTAAACAAAGAAACACTACCCATCTATCTGGATTTAACTATTAGACTGCGTTTTTGTCACAAAAGTCTTATATTTAAGGCATGCGACGTAATTTTCATGCAAGAAGACTTAGCCGTTAAGGTTACTTACCTCAGTCACGCATGTTTTGAAGTAAAAGATCAACATCATACTGTACTTATTGACCCATTTTTCACCCAAGAGAATCCTCTAGCCCCGCAATATGAAGGAAAACCGGATATTATCCTGATAACGCACGAGCATTTCGATCACACAGATGCAAGCAAATTTAAGTCGATGGTTGTGGCGCCACCAACTTTAAAAGGAAAGTACAAAGAGATGATGACCATGGAAGCAGGCGACAACAAGTTAATAAATGGCGTTAACATTACGATGATTGGCGTCAGCCACCACCAGAGTAAATATCCGGCGGGCTATGTATTCGAACTGGGCGGTTTCAGATTTGCGCATCTAGGAGACACCTACCTCGACGGTGTTCAAAGATTGACCAATATCGATGTTCTATTCATTCCGATAGGTGGATTCTTTACGATGGATATGAACGATGCAGTTAAAGCGCTTGACATCATAAAACCGAAATCCGCGATTCCCATGCATTTTAACACGTTCGACCAAATAAAGGCGGATCCCTATAAATTTAAGCAACTTGCAGAAAATGCAGGACACAAAGTTATCGTAATACCGATCGGAGGGTCGATTACCTTTTAAATCACATTTACGTGCATAGAAGTGAAACAACACTCAGTCCATTTAGCTTTTCTTACATAACTACGATAATAGCCAGCGATAGTCTCCTTACCGCATAATAATCGTTACTGACATTAGAAAAACTCAAATGTACACTAGATAAAAAAATGAGTTCAGTTCACTGAGTTAATCTCTTATGCATCTCCTCTTTCGCGTGTTGTGCAACCTTATTACTTGGATCAAGCATTAAGGCTTCGTTAAAACAGTTAATTGCATCCTTTATCCTGAAGGTGTACGCGTAAGCAATACCCTTGTT
>CAYYMO010000179.1:0-2567 GCA_964472955.1 uncultured Methanomicrobia archaeon
AGATCTAGATCTTTATATTTTACTGCATAAAATTCACACTTGACGAGTCTCACAGTGCCATCCGAGAGAACTAATACTTGTGGAGGAAAGTGTGTCGAATAAACTTCAATGATTTTTTTAGCTCCGAGTTCATCAATTATATGTTCTGCTACCAGTTTACCAACGTGTCCTATTCCTGGGAGGCCCTCTATTAAAATTGGTTCATGTAATTCAAAGTCCGCAATCCTCACAATTTGAATTTTTTCCATAAAAACTCCTTCTTTGTGATAGCAATTTTACATTCAGTTTTTATGCGTTTACAGGTTTTCAATGCCTGTCTCTCTTAGCCTCACGCTTCAACATGCGTCTGTAGATACCGTATCGATCTTCTGGAGAATACCTCGGAGGTCGCGGTTCATAGGTGTCCTTTCCGCAAACGGGGCATTGTCGTTTAAAGGTGTACACATGGCACCTACGCATCCTCATTTGACCCTCAACTCAAATTACAATTTAATGGCAGAGCGGGAATGTTAAGAAGCTAACTCCCTGTAGAATTTACCTGACCCTTCTGCCTTCACCACGACGTCTATTGCAGCTGTTGCGGCTTTCTTTAATGCATTTTCTGCCTTTTTGTAATCGAGTGCGACAGTTCGGATCCTATAACGAGGAGCCCCCATATAACTCACATCGTACCGTATATCGGTATCGTCAGTTTTCGCGGCTGCTTTTAAAGCGCGCTTTATAACCTCAATGCCATTGGATTTCGGGCATGTTAAATCGACGTAACCGGTTATATCCACGAAGGGTACCTTCACGTTAACTTTTGCAACCCTTTCTATCTCCTCAGCTACAACAGGATCAAACCCTTCAAGGATTGATGCCCCTCGAATTGCAACCTCCTCGAAAGCGTAGTAAAGGCTGTCGAACTTCTCACTAAGCTGGTTTTGCAGATCTTCCTTGTTAGCACTAGTTGTATTAATAACGAAATCAAGCCATTTTTCCGCCTTTTGTTCACCTTTCCATTCTTGAATTTTCGCTTGGCGCTGATGTTCATTTACGTCCTTAAATGAAAGATCAATGTGACTGCGGCTAGGATCGACATTTAGAACCTTACATACAATTTTCTGTCCTTCCCTTACATGATCGCGTATATACTTGACCCAACCAGAAGCAACTTCAGATATATGTATGAGCCCTTCCTTCCTGCCATACTCATCGAGCTCGACGAATGCCCCAAAATCGACCACATTTACTACAGTGCAGACTACTAAGTCACCAATCTCAGGCCAGCCTTTTTTCATAGCACCTCAAGTATCTGAGTCCTTATCTCTGCTTTCCCGCCAGTCGGTACAACGAGTGTGCGACCACACACATAACAATCCACCACTGAGGATGCGTTCCCAAACACGATTTGAATGTTTTCACAGTCGTTGCATTTAACTCTTAAAAACTTACTCATAGTTGAATTAAACCTCCACAAGCTCGAATTTTGCTGCTCTAAATCCTTTCCGTGTGTGCGCTTTATTGCACTCTGTGCACCGATACCTTATATTCACGCGCTTCGTCGGCTTATCACCACCGGGCACTTTTGAGAATTTTCCAAGATTGCCTATGCCGCTGCGACGCTTTTTCTGTCTTTCAATCCACGTTAACGATGATGCACGACCTTTCCTTACCTTTTCTATTTCGTGAACAGTATGTTTTCCACAAATTGGACATATTGACCTGATTCTCTTTGGCATCTTCAACTTAAATCACCCATTTTACTAGCAAGGTTGCGATTGCATAGTGTTTTAGCATTGCCCTCAGGGAGCTCGACCTCGTCTTCCTTACTTAATTTATAAGTTCTACCATCGAGTCCAACGAACGTAGGAATATCCGCTAAAATACGAACTATTACGTATTTTATATTCCCACTTTCTTGTATTAAAGTTCTTGTATCATCCCCCTCAGATTCACGCTCTGTGGGTGCACTACGTATGAAATTCTCGTCGTTCTCCGATGCGGCCGTTATCCTAGCTTGTACTGCATGCTCGTCGTCAGCGTTTATAGCAGTATCTTCGGGAGTCACACTGTCACTTACACGCTCGACGTTGTCACTCACTTTCCCATCTTTTACTAAACTGTTTACAACGCGATTGTTCATTACTCCGCTCTTCTCTAAACCGAGCATGCGATCTTTATACTTTGTGAAAATTTGATAAATGCCATTATAAATCTTTAACTCTTCTTCGGTAAGTGGTACATCTTCTGCATGTCCTTTAGCTTTCAGAGAGGCGAGTTTTATTATCTTTGCGACCCGTTTATCATAGACAGCTTCAATCACCTTTAATGCATTATCGAGCTCATCCTTCTTTTTCTGGTCTTTACTCATCCGTAACGAATTGAGGTATGCGCTGACATCTAAATAGAAATCAGGTTTTAGTTGTGTCAGCTTTCTCGAGCTACGCTCATTACTTCTTATGACTTTTAGATCGTTGAGGTTCATATTCGGCAAACCCCCTTGCCATAAGATATATAGCTGTATGTTCGGGTAGTTCTACAGTTTTTTCATCTGCAAGTATGGTTTCATTTTTTATCTCTGTTGT
>CAYYMO010000180.1:0-4559 GCA_964472955.1 uncultured Methanomicrobia archaeon
CAGACAAAACAAGAACATTAAGCTAATTAAACACTCAAACTCCATAGTAAACGCAACACTATCTAAGAGTAAGACAGTAAACAGTGCGCCATGTTTATAATTCAAAAACGCCTTCTAGACAAAAAATATGGGGTTACGTGGCTACTGGTCTGTGTTACTTTGCAAAGAAGTCGTGACCATAAATCAGAAAGGGGTTAGAAACACAAAAAGATCAACTACTAACATTTCAGCTAAAAAATCTTGAATCGTCGCAAATAAAGGATCCTACGGCGTGGCCGTTTTTCATGTCAAAAAAGAAGCAATTAACGACCAAGCACGGTTTCAGATGATAAGTCCCCAACCGTAATTTAACGCTCGAGACCCTTAGGAGGATTCGATGCAAAATACCTTATTGGTCCAACATTGTTACTATCGATCAAGCTAAACTGAAAAATGCGTCAACTCTTGATAAATACAGCAAGGGTGATTTAGGTCTATATTTAAAAACAAAATAATTAGTTAGGACTTTGAGTAAAATGGGAGAGCTTGCAATCATATTTGATGGTGCTGGGACACTTTTGAGAAAATATCGCGTTGCAAAAGACGTGTACAGCGGTCGAATTTTACGCGAAGTTGTATCATTGAACCTTGTAGGGACTCGAAGAGATTATGCTCTGGTAGTTTTCCAACTTGACGTACCGAAACAGCTAGAGGGGGTCCCCCTCGATTTATTAATATCGAATTTTGTTACGCAGTATAATGTACCATTAGAAGTTGTTTGTGCGAATTCCGATATTACCAACGAAGATGCAATGAAGTCAGTTACTCAAGATAGAACAGCGCTCGTGCAAGATTTATTCGATGTGCTGCGTGAAGTAAGTTTAGACTGTAAGCACGTACGTTTCACTGGTATAGCAATGGTAGTTGATGTCAGCAAAGGCGCGATACGCTACGTACTTGCAACTTGTGGCGATCTATTTGAAGGCACCGAAAAAGTTATTAATGAATTAAAAAGGATGGGCGCTAAGATATTTATAGCGTCTGGAGATGCTAAGAATACTCTCTACTCGCTCGCGCTTTGCATAGACATTCCGTTCGAACGCGTGGTAGACATTGCGACTCCGACGGTAAAAGAGAGACTTGTGAATGATTTAAGGCAAAAAGGTGCACTTGTGATTATGGTCGGAGACGGGATAAACGATATACCAGCCTTAAAAGCCGCTAACATTGGAATACTCACCGTGCAACAGCAAGAGGAGCGCCCTAAAATGTTACACGACGCTGCTGATGTGGTAATAGAAAACATTGAACAGCTGCCGGAAGTCGTGAGAAAGATTATTATGGATAAAAACTATAAAAATAACGGGTCGCAGGAGGCAACACCTTAATGTCCAAATTTTTAGAAATTGAAAACTTAGTTGTGAAGTTTGGAGATTATGTAGCTTTGGACAACATTCACCTTACCTTAAACGAAGGCGAAATACTCGGTATAATTGGCAAAAGTGCGGCTGGAAAAACTGTATTGCTCCATACAATAAGAGGATTAAAAGATTATAAGCCGACGAGTGGAAAGATTTACTTTAATATCTCTTATTGCGTTAATTGCAGATATGTCGATATTCCTAGTAAGCACGACTTACCGTGCCCGAAGTGTGGCGGTGAGATGAAACTCGAACGAGTTGACTTCTGGGCTGAAGAGAATAACGAAATACAGCGGGACATAAAGAACAGGATAGCTATAATGCTGCAAAGGACGTTTGCGCTATACGGCGATGAACGAGCAATAGAAAATGTGATGAGAAGCTTTATTGATGTGGGCTATTCAGAGCAAGAAGCAGTGTATAAAGCATCTGAGTTAATCGATCAGGTTAAGCTCTCCCACAGGATGATGCACGTCGCGAGAGATCTTAGCGGTGGAGAGAAACAGAGGGTAGTCCTAGCTCGACAGCTTGCAAAATCCCCGATGATTTTATTGGCAGATGAGCCTACAGGCACGCTTGACAGGAAGACGGCCGAGGTAATTCACAACATCATCTTAAACGTAGCAAAAACTCAGAACATGGCTGTTTTGATAACCTCCCACCTCCCTGAAGATATCGAGTCCGTTGCCGATAGAGCGATTTTGCTCGAAGATGGAAAAATAAAGGATGAAGGGAGCCCCAAACAAGTCATTGATCGATTTTTAAGTGCGGTCGGACACATTCAAAGGGAAGAAGCTCCGTACGGTGAACCAATTGTCAGAGTAGAGGAAGTGGAAAAAAAGTACATCACCCTCGATCGCGGAGTAATAAGAGCTGTAAGTAATGTCTCTTTTGATGTCAATGAAGGAGAGATATTCGGCCTAATTGGCTTAAGTGGTGCTGGAAAAACTTCGGTTTCAAAAATTATAGCCGGGGTCATGGAACCAACAAATGGAGAAGTGCTTGTAAAAATTGGTGATGATTGGGTTGATATGTCGATCCCCGGAAGAGAGAATAGAGGAAGGGCTAAACTGTATATAGGAATGCTTCATCAGGAGTACGATCTCTATCCGTTTAGAGATGTGCTTGATAATCTGACAAGCAGTATAGGATTAGAGTTACCTGCTGAATTAGCGGAGCACAAGGCAATTCAGACCTTGAGGACCGCAGGATTTAGCGAAGAAGCAAGCGAAAGAATTTTGAGCAAGGTACCAGATGAATTAAGCCAAGGAGAGAGGCATAGAGTTGCCCTCGCCCAGGTTTTAATTCGCGAGCCGAATCTTGTCATTCTAGATGAACCAACGGGAACGATGGATCCGATAACTAAAAAAGACGTGGCAAATTCAATACTGTCCGCGAGAGCTGAAATTGGCGAGACCTTCATGATTGTGTCACACGATATTGATTTTGTCTCAGGAGTTTGCGATAGAGTAGCGCTCATGAGAGGTGGAAAAATCATTTCAGTTGGTGCGACTGCACACGTTTTAGACCTTTTAACAGAGCGAGAGAAGGCCACTGGCTAATTGATAGCTATTTTAAGACGATCCGACATGTTCGTTGAATTAAACGGCAAAAAACTAGAGATAACTGAGGATACTAAAACTCTACGCGATATTTTTGACGTCACTAAAACTCAATATAGCGAGGGTTTAGTAGTAGGTGTCGTAAAGGGTAGAAAAACGCAAAAGCTTGAGATCTTCAAGGAATATGCGATACACACGACAAAGGGCGAAATTAAGATAGAAATTAACGATGAAAATAAACGATTGTGGTTTAAGAATTATGAAAAGTTTATTGGTAGCAAAGTCCACTGGTCACAACCACAAGTGACATCAATCGGGCCTGTAGTTACCGATTTAAATACAGATCGCAGCGAGAGGGAGTATCAAAGATGGGATGTGATCTACAGCCTTGGAGGATTTGATAGTGTAAATACGTACCTGTCATTCATAAAACGACGCCATGTAACCTCTTATGGTACAAACGCCATCATTGGAAAGACTACTGCAGGTAAGAGTGTTCTGGAAAAATTAGAGAACGGCGATATAATACAAAAAATTGAACCAATTGAACGATGGGAACTTGTCACTGATAAATTTACGACTTTTGATCTTGATACGAAACTTGAAGACGGGATGGAGGTATACACTTACGTCAAGGCAGTTCTTTCTAGAGATGCATCTGAAGGTGTGGAGCATTTTCTTGCCCTTGTTAAGAATGGCTATTTCAGAGTAGATGCTACCACAAATTCTTATATTATGTCTTCACGCTTAAAAGGTAGATCGTGTCCCTTCGAGGTAAGAGACGTGAGAGGCGAGGGAGCTATCACAATAAGGACAGCCGGAAGCAGTTTCGGAAACGTGTATATATACAAAAAAGATGCGTCCTCAAGCCCGAATCACTCAGTTATTGGCTACATCAGTGAAGGGTTAGAGTTCATTAAGCTAGCAGCAGTGGGACAGCAGTTGAAGGTTGAAACTGATCCTGTTCGCATTATGTTCTTGGGTAAAACCTACTCTGCAATAGAACAAGAACTCGAAAAATTTGGTTTAGAACTTAAAAAAGAGGGGTATACTGGCGACGATGCAGTCATAGTGAGCCAAACCCCGCTAAACACCGTCGACATTCTCAAATCTAAAAGGATACAGACGTTTGCAATTCCCGAAAAGGGCTTAGTCGAAGTGAACCTATATGAGAGTACAGCCCCGAAGACAATATCATATTTCAGGATGGTCACAGGGTTGAGGGATAACCCCGTAGGATCACTTAGGGCTTATGTAACATATGGAAGGACTATTATTTTTAGGAGTCAGACGAAAGATAGATATGAGCTTGTGCCTGAAAACATCCCAACTGAAATAGTGAAAGACGGCGAAATTGGGGTGACAAATCAAGCTGCAAAACATGCAGGGTTAATCGGTGTGAGATTAGAAGACAATAGTCGGTATGGGCCGACTGGCGAAAAATTCAGTGGCACAAATATCATAGGCAAAATTGTTGAACCTAAGGCATTAAAGGAAGTAAAAGAGAACGATATGATCTATTTATACGAGGCTCTTTGAGAATATTATAAGATAATTATAATATAAATTATTATAATATATTAAAATTGATAAATTA
>CAYYMO010000181.1:0-4096 GCA_964472955.1 uncultured Methanomicrobia archaeon
CCTGGGGATGTGTATTCCGTGCCTGAAGATCCCATTATGTGTTCAACTTGATATCGTGTGAACTCGAAATCGAAATCTGGAGAGTTTTCATAAAAATGCACGATATCGTCAGCACTCATGCCTATGTTTGCAAGAAAAGCAGTAAGTGCAAATCTTGCAGTATGTGAGAGACTCTTACCGCTCTGTACCAATGAAATAAGCTCCCGTATACAGGGGGGATACGCTTCTGTGTCAATGGCTCCGAAATCTCCTGATTTGGACATACTAGAGTCTAAAGTGGCTATTATACTCTTTATGTCAGATGAGAGAGAGTTACATATTTTGCTGGATGGTTTTAAGGGCGGGCCTTTTAACACTTTCAACCTTATTGCCTGCTGTAGTATTTTCATTACCTCTTTTTTGGCAAGTTCGACATGCCCCTCATTCATAACGTTTACAAGGTTCCACCTAGAATCTCTCAATCCGCTTGTAAATCTTACAAAATCCGTGAAATGAAATTTGTACCTATTCTCATCCTCAATTAGCTCTGCCTCAATGTTGAAGTCCTGTAGCAATCTACCAATGTATGTAATTGCCTCACCATCATTTAAGATTTCTAACTTCCGAAAAGCGAACTGTGCTTCGCCGTTTGCGTACTTTTGAGTTAAGAAGTGGACATTAATACATGAGACCATAACGCGTGCGACGGGGTATGAAAGAAGTTCGGTCTTAACTTTGATATCCTCATCAAGGTCAACTCGCCCTATCTCTCCCTCCAACGCCTGTTTTATTCTCTGCGAACCACGAGATAAAACTTCTATAGAGAAACCTTCACCCGTTACGATGTCTTCGACGGAAAAGTCTAAAGATCTTACGCACTCGCTTGCTGCCCGCGTGAATGGGAATAGCGCGAAGTACTCATCCATATTGTATCATCGACATTTCCTGATGAACTTATTCTTGTTCAATTCTGGGAGCTAAAAGGTACCTAATGGTTCCGTTGCCATCTGCGATATCAAATCTCATTTTTAGTGGAATATTCCTTCCGATATCAATAACTATTTCAGAAGCTTTTCCAACAGCTTTCGACATCTCAAGCAAAAATTCAAGGCTAAATAGTGACTTGACCTCATCAGTTTTGCCGTCAGTGCGCGAGATGTCTATGAGCTGGTCCTTTAACAGTTCAAGTCGCATTGTGTCTGCATCACCAACCGCCTCCATAAAGAACGTTTCATCCACACATCCAAGGGCAAGATTATCGCTGATTTTTTCTGCCGCCTTTATTGCCCACCGAAATTGTTTGCCATTTAACACGAGGTGAGCTGGTGAGTCGATTTTTGGGACTTTCGGTTCCTTCTTTATGGAATACGGACTTAAAAGTCCAATGGTGTATTTTACGTCACCGAATGACAACAGCATTTTGTTATCATTGACGCGCAGTTCGACAATATCTGTCCTGTTAGCAAGCTCAAGGATATCCTGCATCTTTTTCAAATCGAGTGTTATTAAGCCTTCTTCTGAATCTGTTTTATAACTTTCAAATGCCTTACTTGAGAGCTCGAATTCAACCATAGCTACATATGAGGGATCGGCGTTTCTCGCGTACAACCCCTCGTTGTTGTAATGTATCCGAGCTTCATCTACGACAATCGTTAAGGCTTCAATGCCATCCTTCAGTGTATCACCAATGATTTTAGCTTCGAACATAATTGTGAGACCTCATAAAATTGAACATCGTATGTATTATAGCTTCCCTTTGGGTTTTAATTTTACTGTTTCACTGCCACTTGTTGATGAGTTAATCGGTTACGTGGAAAATTATCGAGCATCATATCCCTTGATGCATTCCTACCGAAATTATTGTCGGCGTGAAATTTCCCCATGAACAGTTTATTTACGCACCATATCTTTCCTTTCTAGACTTCCATCTCAACTGAAGAAAATTTAAACTGTAGCGATTTAAATCCGGCTGTATCGACAAAAGATTCATCCAACACGTGATGGCTGGACCTTCCCAATGAATCGGTCATGAGTCCAATTAGTACACCGTCGCTCCGTATCTGGAACATCGAATATTTGGCGAGCAACGCGAGTAACGTGCTCGGGCGTCCTTCATCATACGGCTGCCAGCGTGCAAATGCTGTTCGTCGTACGAGCTTAAACTGCGCTGGCGTAAGTGATATAATATGTAATTTCATTATACGTGCCCCCTATATCTTACATCGGTACCGTACTACCTTCTTATGGTACATATTGTTGCACAAAAATCCGTTCAATCTGTCTCGCGCCCGTACAGATAAATTATTCTCCAATTAATAGTACATGAACCTGCTGGATAAAACATTGGATGCGCAATCTGATGTGCCTGGTAACTGTGCTACAACGGATATGGCGCTTGCTTTGTTGCATTGACCACGTGTTCACCTAGCAAACTTTATAGGCTAAATTACCATACGTACGTAAAGTCATGCCACCTATAGAAATCATATTAGGACAACTCGTTCAAGGTGAGATTGATTTAAAAGAAGCAGAGCGTCTTATCTTGCGAGAAGTTCGAATAGACGGCTATCAACGGATCTCTAAAATCGCAACGCTTGACAATACACGTGCATATAGGACGGGTATCTCAGAAGTAGTTCTTGCGGAAGGGAAGAGCACTGAGGATATACTTGAGATAACTAAAGCGCAGCTTGAATTAGAGGGACGCGTGATTCTTACCAGGGTTTCGAATAAACAGCTGGAGGCACTCAAAGGGTTTAACGTAAAATGGAACGACAGAGCCCGTATCGCGGTGGTCGGAAGTACACCAACGTTTGGGGGGCCACGAGGACTTGTCGGGGTGGTGTCAGCAGGGACTGCGGATATTAAGGTGGCAGAAGAAGCACGCGTGATAGCAGAAGAATTTGGATGCGACACGATAAGTATCTATGATGTCGGGGTGGCAGGGATCCATCGGTTATATCCTGAGCTTCCAAAAATAATGACTGCTGATGTATTAATCGTAGTCGCTGGCAGGGAGGGTGCACTTCCAACGGTAATTGCAGGACTCACTGATGTCCCTGTGATAGGGGTTCCTGTTTCGACTGGGTATGGGATGGGGGGCAAAGGCGAAGCTGCATTACTTTCTATGCTGCAATCCTGTTCGGTGTTAGCTGTGGTGAATATTGATGCCGGTTTTGTGGCGGGGGCTTTTGCTGCGAAGGTTGCGCTTCGGACGGCTAGAGCGAGGAGAGTTTGAATATAGACGAATCTGAATATTCATCATCGGTATATTTCACATCATCTGCTGACGGAACAAAATACAAGACAGAAGCTGTTCTTTGAAAAATGTCAAGCCCCAAATAACAAAATCAGATTGATGAAAGGAAACACATTCAACGGGTACCAAAACTGAACGCTCGTGCGCGACAGTAGGGAGGTGACGATCGTTGAGGTTACGTTATCCACAAGATATTCGTCGGCTAGGCGTGGCGTATTAATGCCGCAATTTTTTGTCTTATTTCTTCTTTATCATTAGTTTCAAAGCCAAAATAGTCTGCAAAAGCCTCGGTAGTTTGGAGGAGCTTTGTCCTGCCGTGCGGCAACGCCTCAATGAGCTTCCTTGCTAGCAGTTCATGGACGTGCCCATACGCCTTATTTCCTCTAATTTCAGCAATTTTTGACTGCGTTACAGGTTGGTGGTATGCAATAACAGCGAGAGTGCGCAACACTGGAGTCTCGAGATCCCTCTGAGCGATGGACCTGACTGCCTCAGCATATTCGGCCCGTACCTGCATTACCACCTCTTCGTTCATTCGGACAATTTCGAGTGCTCCTTTCTCATTATATTCCTCAATGAGCGATGCGAGCAACTCTTTTACGTCCGCTTCTGCACTGATAAGCGTCTCAAGGCCGCTTAAAGAAAGGGGATGCCCTGCGACAAACAACGCAGCCTCGATTAGGTCTCTGTCATTCATTTTCACTAAATACAGCGTTGAGTTCAAGTTAAAGGTTTCTACATTTAATGAAAATGTCCCCGAAGATCTCCTGCTGTTCAAGTTTAATCTGTCGCCTGTTTGCCATAAACAATAGTGGTATATACGTCTTTACGACATCCTCAGGAGTTTTAACTGTTACA
>CAYYMO010000182.1:0-4392 GCA_964472955.1 uncultured Methanomicrobia archaeon
ACAGATAAAATAACCTAATTAATCACTATTTAAATATATGGGTTATAGACTACCATGTCAACTCAAGCCATCTTCCGATTGACACGACAGGTAATAGGGGCATCAGTTTGCTTTACACGCTCTTTGAGTACACGACATTAACAACTCTGTATACAACACTGAAATGGTAGTTGCCTTTGTTGATGTCTCTTCGTTAAGCTCGTTGTTAAACACCCTATGGCAAGTTATAAAAGACATGTGTTAAGTAAATATGCAGCAGCGGCCGATTCACCAGAGCTGTATCATTATATCAAACGACAGTTAAAGCCCGGTAGTGTAGCGGTCAATCATGCGAGACTCTGGATCTCACGACCACGGTTCGAATCCGTGCCGGGCTACTAATTTCATTCTATTTCGTACAATTCAACTTTCCCCTTTGTACGCTCCCATTCGTCTAGAGGTATGCTATATTGTTTCTCAATTATTTCCCTATAATTCGGGCCGCTGTTATATGCACAAAACGGAATAATCAACCCTCCAGGGACAGCGTAATGTATGACACATCTCTTAACCCGTTCGATATCATAATTATAGGAATCCATAAAGTGCATTCCGCCAATAAATAATGACTCCCAGTGATATGCTCCGAGAGAGGTGTAGTCATGCTTTAAAAGTACTTGCTTAATCATCTTTTTAAACTGAAAGCTCTTAGGCTGTTTTTCATCATCAACCATCGAATTTAGTGCTAATAATGCTCTCATCAGTGCTGAAGGTTTGCTTAGTATTCCGCCTTTATCAATTTTTTCAGAAAGCTTTTCCATAAGCCCAAAAAACTTTTCCACATCGACGAATCGATTTATTGGGATCATCTTTCCATCTTCTATGAATAAATAAGTTGCAATACCACAATGTGGGTGGGCGCTGAACTCGATCTGATCAGTTTTCGTATACGCTTCGACAATCTTCGAAATCGATACAACACAGGGAACGGGATAAAAATCATCAGCCTTGATTTGACCATTGGTCTGAGTTTCTATACAAAACGCGAGGTCTGGGAGAGTAAATCTTGTGGAATTCCTCTCATCTTGTGTCATTACATTTGCAGCGCCAGTGAATGCCATAGGTTGAAAGTTAATGCCTCTTATTATGTCACAGTTTTGAATTGCATACTGGATTATCCCCCCAATTTCGTGATCATTCAGACCTTTGCCAATTGTCGGGACTAATACGACACCTTGCCTAGCCCTTCTACAATTATCGACGGCTCTTTTTTTAACGTCTATGAGTCTATCTGTTTCTTTTGAAATCCCATTGAATTGGAGGTACACCGTATTCAATCCGGCCTTCCTGAGTTTTTGCGCGAGCTCTTGATCTTTTGCGAGTTTTATGCCATTCGTAGCTATTTGAGTCTGTTTGAAGCCCATTTCTGCAGCCATGCTGATGATATCAGCAAGGTCTTCTCTTAAAGTTGGCTCTCCTCCTGAAAACTGAACAGCAAGCGTTGGCGTCGGTCTTTCGCTCCGTAAAGTTGCAAGCATGTCTCGTAGCTGTTCGATTGTAGGTTCGTAAACATAGCCCTTCGAATGAGCGTTGGCAAAACACCACTCGCACCGTAAGTTGCATCGATTAGTCACATCGATATTCGCGAGACAAGTTGAACTAGCATGAACATCGCAAAGCCCACATTCAAGAGGACACTCTTTCTGCAGTTTTAATTGAGGATTATAGACTCCCTTGCCGACATAGGAATAACGCTCAGCTCTGTGATACATAACTGCACTGGACCAGTACAGTTCGTCGAATGTTCCGTGTTCTGAGCATTCTTTTACCATCCAAATTTCTTTGCCCTTCTCGTAAACGGTTGCATCTATAGTTTTTAGACAGTGAGGACACAAGGAAGAAGTATGCTTTGGTAATTTTACGGACTCTTCATAAATCGGCATACGGATCTCCAGTTCACCTTTTGAATATCTTATATATCCTTATTATTATTTTTGGTGTGTTCTCTCATTCCAGTTGACTTGCGATGTCGCTGATATTTAATTATTACGCATCTGTTTATCCTCCTAAATCGTTTAACACGATGTTCGAAAAGGTAAATTTAATATGATAGTGATAACTTCCCCAATTAGATGTCATTTTTTATCGCTGATGCACTGTGGCTGATGTTTCCTGCCTACGTTGCCAACTCCAGCGCGGTTCTCTTAGCAGGAACGGTTCCGATTGACCTTGGAAAAAATTTTTCAGATGGGAGGAGGATATTGGGACCAGGGAAGACATTCAGAGGTCTCATTGGCGGCACTATGACTGGAGTGACGGTCGGCGTTATTCAGCAGGCTGTAAGAGTGCATACACTGCTTGGTGTTCCGTCATTCAACCCACTATTTGTAGTAATAACGCTATCACTTGGGGCATTACTCGGAGACATTGTAAAAAGTTTTTTCAAACGCCGTCTCGGGTTTGAGAGGGGTGCTAGTTTTCCAATCGCAGATCAATATGATTTTGTTGCAGGCGCGTTGCTATTTACCTACCTATTCTTCCCGGAGTGGCTTACGTCGAATTTTGCAGCTCCGGTTTTTATTGCTGTAATCGTGCTGACCGCGCCCATTCACTTGATCGTGAACTACCTTGGGTTCAGATTAGGGAAGAAAAATGTATGGTGGTAGTTATTTGAGTAACTTCAAAAGTAGGGCCTTTTGAGCATGTAACCTGTTTTCTGCTTGGCTAAATATAGCAGAATGTTCACCATCCATGACTTCGCTCGTTATTTCTTGTCCCCTATGAGCAGGAAGACAATGTAACACAATGACATCGTTCTTTGCAACTTCAATTAGCCTTTCATTAATACAGAAGTTTGAAAAGTCGTCTAGACGCTGGGCATACGTATCTTCATCGCCCATAGAAACCCAAGTGTCTGTATAAAGCACGTCTGCATTTTCTGACGCTTTTACGGGATCATGTAGAATCCTTACTGTACACATTTCGCTGGCTTTTTCAACTATCGTTTTGTTCGGTTCATAGCCAGGAGGGCACGCTACATCAATATCTATGTTCATGATAGCACAGGCAAGTATAGATGAATTGCATACATTGTTACCATCTCCGATCCACGCGAATTTTTCACCTATTAATCTGCCTTTCTTTTCGTAGATCGTCATGAGATCCGCAAGTGATTGACAGGGATGTTCGAGATCAGATAGCGCATTTATTACAGGGATGGATGCATTCTGTTGCAACTCTAATACAGAGGTGTGATGATTTGCTCGTATGGCTATCGCGTTGACATACCCTGAAAGAACCTTGGCTGTGTCAGCTATAGTCTCTCCCCGTCCGAGCTGGAGATCATGCCAGTTCAAGTAAATTGAATGCCCTCCTAAATGGGTCATAGCGACTTCAAATGAAATTCTTGTTCTGGTTGAAGGCTTTTCAAATATCATTCCCAAAGTGGAGTACTTTAAGTCATCTGAAAATTTGTTCTCCAACCTCTTCTCTTTTAGCTCTAACGAAAGTTCGATAATGTCGCATATTTCCGCTTTAGTTAGGTCACTAATGGAAATTAAATTCTTCATCGTTCATCCCCAAATTAGGTGTATCCTTCCTGGATTAAGACGATCTAACTGCTTTCATATGTTCAATGCGTTTTTCTATGACCTTTTTTGTTCCTATGTCATGCCGTGAAAAAATGTTGCCCCTTATCGCGCTCAGCGCATTTTCAGCCTTATGTTCGGCATCTTCTATCGTATCGGCAATGCCTAAAACGGCTAGAGACCGAGAGGTGGTAGTTGTTATTTTGCCACCCTCTTCATTTACGCTTGCGTAAAATAGTAAAGCGTCCATCGACCCTTCGTCAATGCGTATTTCAGACAGCTGTGGCTTCTCAGGATATCCAGAAGGCACAACATATTTACAAACGGTGGCGCACAATTCATAAGAAGCCGTTTTTAAGTTTTCGTCTATGGAAGCCTCCGCGAGTTCAATGAAGTCTGACCTCAATAGAGGTAGCACATTCATTGCTTCCGGGTCACCAAACCTACAATTAAATTCTACCACCATTGGTCCTAATTTTGTTAACATGAACTGTCCGTACAGTATTCCTTTGTAATTGATCCCTTCTGATCTAAGCGCATTGACAGTATCTTCCATAATATTTACCGCGCGATCAAAGTCGTCATTGCTCATAAAGGGTAAAGTATATGACTTGTCGCTATATGATCCCATGCCGCCCGTATTAGGTCCTAAATCCCCTTCATAGGCACGCTTGTGATCTTGAACTGCTGGGGCACAAGATAAACTGTGTCCGTCAACAAATGCTTGTATAGTAAATTCTTCCCCCGTTAGACACTCTTCAATTATTACTTGCCCTTGCAATTTCTTGAGGTAATCTCTGCCTTCTTCATATTCGTTGATAGTGAG
>CAYYMO010000183.1:0-3289 GCA_964472955.1 uncultured Methanomicrobia archaeon
ATGGTACAAACGGAGCTTCAGAAGACTACAGGCTACGTGCCGGGACGGTCAATGGACGACCCTATACCTCTAGCTTATAGAGATGATTGGCTGGAGGTGAAAGAATGAGCCAACTGGAAGTTACACAGACGGCCGAACAGAAATGGGAACCCCGTATCTTAACTTTCTGCTGCAACTGGTGCTCCTACGCCGGCGCGGATGGAGCGGGTACCGCGCGAATGCAGTACGCGCCGAACGCGCGCGTCATACGTGTGATGTGTTCAGGAAGAATGAACCCGGCGTTCATAATCAAAGGGTTCCTCTCTGGTGCCGATATAGTGATGATGCTCGGCTGCCACTTTGGCGACTGCCACTACCTGAAGGGCAACTACGCTTGCAATGCGCGCATGACCCTGCTCAAAGCATATTTACCTGCAATCGGGATCAATCCCGAGCGGCTGTACTGGGCTCAAATTTCCGCATCAGAAGGGATCAAGTTCAAGGAAACGATGAATATGATCGTCAAAAAGGCACGAGAGCTAGGACCCATTGCCAATGAACTTAGCGTGCATGCGCACGGCGCACGACAGAACAGGACAGCGCAAGCCACCGTCGAAGAAATATGCGATTAGAAGTGCTTGCTACAATCGACCGAGTGTATACGGAAGACTCTCTACCAACCATCTCTGTAATTTGAGGGGGTGACGAACATTTTTCGGTTGAGTTGGTTCTCACACTCTTGACCCGGTGAAGGACCCAACCACTGCGTCGCCCTCTCAATTACCTCTTACAGCTGGTGCTAGTCTAGTCGACCCCTCAGCAAATATTTAGCCCAGATTGTCTACAGATATGTGCGATCCCTCGACGCGAGCAGCCCGCAGCTCCACGGGAACGGCAGAAATACGGATAAAAATCACAATCTTGGACGCATAGACCTAGCTGAACTATCTTTAACACCAGTTAAAACATCCTCTCGACAAATTTCATTTATATAAATAAGGCATATAACGGCGCTGGATCGTCTCCACAGTGAGTGCGATGAGATAGCACATGCCGCTCCGGTGGATACGGCGCGTTACTTCTTGATTCGTTGACGCCTCACGCAGCAGCTCTATAAGCTCGCGTTCGGTACACTCAGTCCAATGCTCGCGGAATAGCTGCGCCATGAGGTCGGCATCGGCACAACATGTATCCGTTAAAAACGGTATCAGGTCACCACGCAGGATGTGCGCAGTCACCTCGGCGGGCGTCACGTCGTAACCGGCATCGAGTGCTGTGCTGACGTTCAAGATAAACTGCGTTAACGCGGACAGTTCCATGATAGCACCTTGCTGAAGACAGTTGTTACTTTACTGGTACCCTCTTCCCCCACGATATATAATTTCCTGCTCTGCTGTACCTATTAATTCGAGCGTGACTATATTGACGATGCCGGAGCATTCAGGATCACGGAGCAGATGCGCTCGTTCGTTGAGGGTGGTGGCACGATAGCGGCCTGCGAAACGTGCCTCACCATCCACCACTTGAGAGGGTCGGAATTGTGTCCCATATCGAATCGACGCTGGGTGATTGCATGCCCTCGTGAGAGAGAAGCTGCTACAACTGTCGTATATCAGCGTGACCTGATCGGATGAGATGAATCGCAAAATCGATAGCAAGTCTAACTTTTTCATAGCGAGCTTCCACGTTACAATAACTCAAGCTTATTATGCGAGGACCTGCGTACGCGCATTAGTTTTCAAAAAGTCACTCGTACTGCAATTTCGCTGTTTGTTAGTCCGCGATTTATTGTCACTCGTCGCCTTCCGATTGTGCGAGCTCTTTATTGGCGTCGAGGCACAGACGGTAAAGCGGGTCATTTAAGGGCATCCCGTCTAGATACGGGCCCGCTATGCTCTCTGCTAAATCATGCCACTTTGGTGGCACGTCCCACCGCAAGAGCTCTTCAACGCGTGGTGTATCGTAGGCTTCGATTGCGAGAATAAGCTCGTATATGTATGCCTTTAGCTCTTTATCCGATGCGGGACACTTGTCGGCGTGTCCGCGTGTGTTGTTCTCCAAATTATCAACTCGATTACATATTGAGGGCTTCATACATAGCCCCTTGCGGTCTGCGTACGAATGCAGGGCGAGACGAAAGCGCATCAATGTCTAATGGTTAAGATTGTTAAGACCGACGCAAAGCGAATCCCACCCTGGCTGAGCAAAGAAGCGGCGCATGAACTAGAGCGCAGCCATGAAAGACAAGATCAAGTTCGATAATGCTACAAGCACCCTGTTTGCCTGACCACCTCGTTGGCTCGGTGACTACTATCGAGCGTTCCAAAGAATTTAATGTAGCGACCTCGCTTAAATGATGAACACATCGCACGATTCGGAACTCGTAACAATGAGCGTTTCAAGAAAATGCTTCACCTATGAGTGTTTAACAGATGAATCCGTCATTAATTCGCCTATGAAGGAGTTGCCGCCATAGGTGTTGGCCCCAGGTGTCCAGTCAGGAAGAAACGTGGACAAGTTGCGGGCCGTGGGCTCGATGCCCAACGCTCCCTTGTGAACGGTTTAATATATTCGAGTTGATAAGCCTGCCATCGCGAGAAGGTGTGCAGCAGCTGTATTGTTGGATACACGTAACCAGTTTTTGCGTGGTGCAGCGAAATTACGCTTCGATGGACTTCCAACAGTGCTTTTTTGGCAGTGCTCTTTGACTGAAACGGTCTGGGTAAAGTTCAGAAGCTAGCGTAGTAGCGTGCCAACAATACTAAGCACCTTAATCGTTGTGATTATCCACTTGCGACGACTAAATAAAATAGGAACATACTATTAAGCAAAGCTCGAGAAATGGAGACGCCGGAGCCACAGGACCCAGACTCTGGCACCATGCAACATCGCTGTCCTAAGGTGATCACGGATGTTGCAGTCGTAACTAACCGCGAAGAGATAAGCATTTTTCGCTGCTTTAGCACGTTTAAGACGCATATTTGAAATACCGATCTAGTGTATTCCCTTAACGTTAAAGTATTGTGAAATGACAGAAAGTTGCATTACATACAAACCCATTGGCGTCATCTATAGCAAGCATACTATTGCTGAGGAGACACCAATTCAACCGGCCTATGCGAAGGGCTGCCGTGGGCGGGCAGAGATATTCCCCGAATATGAAGAAGGTCTGCGAGACCTCGATGGCTTCTCGCACATTTATTTGATTTACCATTTCCATTTGTCTACAACTGCAAAACTCATCGTGAAGCCCTTTCTGCAAGACGTTGAACGGGGCGTTTTTGCCACACGGGCGCCCACCCGCCCCAAC
>CAYYMO010000184.1:0-11174 GCA_964472955.1 uncultured Methanomicrobia archaeon
TCGATAAAATTATTACCGCTTTTCTCATGTTCATATTTGCACCTAATTTAATAGCGTTTTTACTCATCTAGTAGTAAAGACACATAATAATATGTGGGGGGGTAATAAAACTATCCCGATGTTCTATAAGCCGAAGAGAGAAACAGCGAAATACAAAAATCTATATATACCAAAAACGATACGGCTTCGTATAATACGAAAACTGACTATGACAGTGAGGAGGTGAAAAGTGCACATGATTTTTAACCTCATATCAGGTTGCTACCCGGTGATATGTTTGTTGTTCCCGTCGATAGCGTCTTTCCTCGCACCAGTTGTAAAAACGCTAGCAGGGATCTGTTAATGGTGAGCTACATCTTAAGTGCACAGCAGAACGCCGTGGTACAGTATGGGGGTATCGGTTAAATCAAAATTTTCACATAGTGCAATAGCTATTATCTATAGAGATTGGCCATACTCTCCCCAGTCACATTTTCGATTTTCATAGTTCATTTATTGCGCTTTTTGCTCTGGGAGAGACTCAATGATGACGATAAGCAACATTTAAGGACCATTCGCTTAATCATCATAGAAAATCATAGTTATTAACAATCAGGCACTGTACTACTGGCCCTGTCAGGTCGCTTTTAAAACTAAAATTATGATCACGGAGAGCTTGCGTCATACTCGATCCCAGAGAGTTTACATCGCTGCTGACAAACGGAAGTGTCAAGTATGAGATGCATAGCAACTGCGTTTGACAGGAAAGAAGATTTTAATCCCAAAACATAAACAAAGTAGCTATACAGAGGTACAAAGCAAAAGAGGTAACAATATGGTTGATGCGAATGTATTATCCCTCATATTACTTCCTGTTGTTGCCCTCGCTCTTGCATTTTATTTGCTTAAAATCGATGACAATGTAGGGCACCTCTTTATGCTACTAGGGGTCGGACTTTTTATAATCGGGCTTCTCCCTTACATATTCGGCACGCCGAGCAGCATTGGCGGCATTATGTTCATACTTGCACTTGGCTGCATAGCATGGGGACTGAGTTTGAGAAACAAGCGGTTCCGCATCAAAAGTGGCCGAGTTAAAAACTAATAATGAATTCTCCCCTACAAGTTTTAAATCTTGTACTGTATTAATAACGCCGTTTACTGTAAACTAAGTTTTTATCAGGGCTAAGTTTCATCAGGTTCTAAAACAAGGCCTAAAAAGATGATTTGCGGAATGTGACATAATATAAGCTTCTTTAAATTGATTCATTAGCTCATCACACGTTAAGACGGAGATTGTTGTGGCATGAAAAGTCCTACATGAAATTTTTGTTGCTGTGATATAGTTCAAAAAAGCATCAAGTTGGTAGTCCGAAAATAATCATGAATAATATCAAACGCAGATAGTCTAACGAGCTTGCAGAAGTACTGAGACGACAAACACCAAATCTAATAGACATAGTTTACAAACGTCCTTATCAGTGGATACACAAGAAATGAAGGATAGAGTATGTCAACTGCTGCGGTATCCGTCGCGTGAGGGATCTCTCCTTCGTTACACACGACTTTGGAGTCCGGGCAGTTGCTCGCTGCTGGTGCAATTTGGATAGAGCGCGTAGCGATAATTAACGGAGCCTTGGCCATTAACCTCAGTTCCAGAATTCTTAGCTCCCGATACATAACTGAAGCATTGGATTAATGTGTGCGAGCATGTGTTGCCAGTAGTATAAACGAAACGGCGAGCATATAAACAGTTATCATTTAGAGACTTTATCTCCCGTCAAATGGTCCGATCTCGAAAATCCGGAGAGATTTGAATGGCATGGATCTCCAAATGTAAATAAATACCCCGAAAGAAGATGTTATCTAAACTGAAGATAAAAAGGGGTTTTAAAAGAGACCCCCAACTAATTTCTTCTCATAAACAAGTATATAGCGCCAGCGATGAGCGCTGGAATCCCAAGTCCAGTTAGTGAAAACTCGGGAACTGCCTGTGGCTGCTTTTCGACTGTTATAGTCGGCGTTGAAGTAGGTACCTGCGTTGGCATTGCTTGCAGCTTTATGGGTGCGGGTGTAGTAGGTTGCTGCTGCACCGGCTGTGCAACAGGGGATGGTTTTGCAGTATTCTGGTTAATGATTGCCTGCAATGTTGCCTCATCTACAAAACCGCTTTCGTGGTAATATACTTGGGAGCCTCCTGCGAATATCATTATAATGGGCGTACCAGCGCCGTTTGGCACTCCAGTTGCCTTCGCAGCGTTCCTGCCCTCAGTAGAAGTAACGTCATACGTTGTAATACTTGCCCCAGGATTCTTTGCCTGTAGGCTTCCAATGACCGGCTCCATTTGTTTGCATACTCCACAATAGGGGGATTCAAAGAAAAGCACTTTAACATTAGATTGAGCTGATACCACTCCAGAGAACGCAACAGATGCAGCCACAATTGCTACTAGCGCCATTAACATAAAACTAATTGGCTTTTTCATCTATTTGGCACCTCTCGAAAGATTTGCGTCCTTTGAGCTTCTACTTTTATAGAACTTTAATCTTATAAATATTAATCGCTCACGAAATTAAATAAAAACCGCAGAATAAAAAACTAGCGATTTAACGTTATACTACATCAGCTCTGTTGAAAATGTAATAAGCCCCGAGAGAGGTAACAATTATGATAGCAATGAGAAAGATGATGTTATCCACGTACGAGAGCCCCGCTGTCATCTTCGAAAAATTTCCTGCGAGTGACTGTACTGCGACGTTGTGGCTGCCTGGATTTAACCACAGGAACACCTTCGAGTAGAGAGGGAACTGACTATACGGTAGATCGGTCGTTACGCTCAAATCCGTTGGCACTGCGCTCACACCAGTTATTACTCCGGCATACGCGAATGCTAACAAAAGAACCCAAACGAACACAGCCCCCAGCATGGAATCGAGGTTTGTCCTCGTAAGACTTGATATGAGCATCCCGATGGCAACAAACGACGCAAGGTACAGCACTATTACGGCCATAGAGAGTAATAACAACTCGAAGTCATAGATGCTAGGATATCGGTGCGTAACGATAGATAACACACCAAACAGCACGAGGGTTGTTATGACAAACAGCCCACCAGCAGCAGTTACATACGCTGAGAATTTCCCAAAAAGCAACGTACTTCTCCGTACAGGCCGGACAAGTGCTTGTACAAGCGTTCTCAGCGTTCGCTCATTAGTTATTGCATCATATGATAGTCCTAGTCCCAAAATTGATAAGAATATATCGCTGTACGAGTAAACGACGCTTATACCATAATTAACTGGGTGCAGTTTAGGGTCAGGAGACCCACTTGCAGGCGATATGGACCGTCCGAGATCGACGTTTCCGTAGTAAGCGCCCACAACGGCAAACAGCACGAATAGCACCCCGAGAACTATAAATCTCCGCGTTCTCAAGGTCGCGCTCAGTTCCCGCTGAGCAACCGCCACAAGACTGTACAGCTCTTTCGAAAACTCATTCAAGACTGTTCCTCCCCAGTCATTCGTATATACCCTTCTTCTAAAGACGGGGATTCTCGAAGCGATCTTACACGCCCCCCTGCCTTCACTATGGCATCGTTCACGTCCTCATTAATGCCTGGTCGGGCTTTCAAAATCACGCTTAGTTTCTCACATTCTATCGATTCCACGCCCTCAACGGACTTTATGGCTTGTATAACCGCATCACTTATTTGCGCGAGTTCAACCTCAAGCTGAGAAGTTCCCCCTCTCAGATTAGCCAGAAACTGGTTCGTTGAAGACGTCATCATAATTCTTCCCGACTTTATAACCCCGACAGTATCGCAGATATCTGCAACCTCCTTAACATTGTGGCTCGCGAGAAACATCGTGACGTTTTTAACGTTAAGTTCGCGAACGAGGGCTTTTATATCCTGCATCCCTTGCAAGTCCAATCCCGTGCTCGGCTCATCAAGTATGAGAAGTTCTGGATTATTTAACATCGCAGCTGCGATTCCAAGCCTCTTTCTGGCCCCGAGTGGGTAGGCTTTTACGGGCAGGCCCTCTTTTCCTTCGAGACCGACAATCGACAAAACGTTTTTCACTTTCTCTTGCTTATCCTCTCTTAGCCCTGAGAGACTTGCAAAGTACATCAGATTACGCTCTGCTGACATATCGGTATAGAAGCCCGGACGCTCTGGCAAGTAACCGATTCTCTCTTGCACTTTATAAAACTGCGAAGGCACATCAAAGTCGAGGATTGTTATCGTTCCGGCAGTAGGTTTAATAAAATTCGTGAGCATGTTAATGATAGTGGATTTGCCTGCTCCAATTGGGCCGAGAAGCCCAAAAGCTGAACCACGCTCTACCATCAAATTGATGCTATCAATGGCTACTACATCGTTTGCATAAATCTTAGTAAGCCCCTCAGTCTCAATTGCATTCATGTGCGAGTAACCCTTCGACTTTTAGACATCTTCTAAGATTTACGATATATATAAACTGTGAGGTTTGAAGTTCAAATTTACAACCAACTGCTAAGCGTGTCAATATGTAACCGTCAAACTAATTACATCGTATATTACAGCACATACCAAATCAGCTATAAACCGCAATACTCCTTGAACAAACTGTCAACGGCCCTAGCACTCTCTGACTCTTCATCTAAATATCTAGTCCGAAATTCTAGCTCAAACAGCCGTAAGGACTTGTCTATCCTCACCGATAGATAGTTTTTAATCAGCTCAGCTTGCTCAGCGCTAAAACTCCTCTTAAGATGATCATAAAGCTCACTTTCCCTTTCGCGCAACTTCTTTAATTCTTCTTCATATTCTTTGATAAGGTCAAGGATGTCCTCAGCCACTTCTTCTGCTACGTAATTCTTGTCTTCGATCATGGTTTGCTATATGCCAATTATTGTTTAAATGTTCTTCCGTAAAAGCTCTTTATTTCTTAACGTGCTTGATCAACCAGCACTGCTGCTAACGTAATTTGCAGATGGAGATAAAATAACAATTCATGAAGAAACTAAGTGTTCAGTAGCAACTGAAATATTATTTATCGAAAAATTCCCGCATCACAAAATTCAATCTCTATTTGGTGCTTCACTTGACGTAATGTTAATCTTTCGCTTACAAAGCGGTAACGCTGATAAGTACGAAAGATGCAAGCACCAATAACCTTTTCTGCGTCCGCTAATATATGGAAAATGCAATGGCTGAATTCGAAGAGCGTTGGTCGTTGCCGAACCTACGAAGCGCAGTACGGTGGTGTGAAGATAGAAACCTAAAGGGTATTCGTTGCATACTTGATGCTCTGGGAGAATACGCTAGGGATGAAAATCAGGCTTTAAAATCAGTTGAAGCTTACATATCGTGTGCTAGAGCCATCAAAGAGCATTCGCTTAATGCATCTCTAACTTTGAAGTTGACGAGCGTAGGTGCAACCTTTGATCTCGCACTATGTCGTAAAAACGCAAGAACCATCGTTAATGAAACGGCACGCCAACACGTGAGCTGCGAAATAGACATGGAGGGCCGTAAACTAGTAAGTTATGTCCTCGACATTGCTCTGTTATATGCTCAGGAGGGCGAACCTCTTACACTTGCGCTCCAGGCATATTTAGATCGCACACCGCACGACTTGCAGGAGGCCATTGAACATAAGATCCGGCCCCGTATCGTAAAAGGTACTTATGTTGGCGATGCGACAGGGTTTAAAGACATCCAACAGCGTTTTAAGACACTTGTCGAGATTAGTATAGCAAATGGAAACCCTTTTTCGGTAGGAACGCACGATCCTGAACTTATTAGATGGATGGAGCGTGAGATGGAAAACGAAAAGGATCAGATAGAATTCGGATTCCTCAAAGGTCTCTCAGATGCCACGAAGATTGACTTAGCGAATTCGGGTTGGAGGGTAGCAGAGTACGTACCTTTTGGCTCTAGCAGATCAGCTTATGAGGCGCGGCGGTTAAAGTACCTCAGAGAGCTACACGGACTTGGCAGAACTCCGATGCCATAGGTGCTTAATGCCCGCTAAATTAGTTCTCCCGCTCTTTAATTCCGAAATTCGCTAAGAGATGGATCAAGCAGGATGGTTACATTTATAGAAAGAAAATGGCAGTGCTTTAAGTGCTTTTACTGCACAACGGTCCATAAAAGATTTTAAAGATGTTGATAAAGATTCAACGGCTTTGAAACGATCGACTATCCACAAGTCGCACTTAATTAGCTTTCGACGAAGGATATGTACTTAAGGCACATTAAATCCCAGACTTAGAGATAGCGACCAACCTGGGAGCCGCCTCCCGCTAAATATTTACAAATTTTCAATGCTGCATTCTCATGATCCATTACTTCCGCTGCTAGTAACACTTATTTAAAAATTCGTAAGACTAATTATAAATAGCATATGAAATGATGTGTACTCGATGCGGCACGATTTCATCGACAAGTATTCCGATAGAAACTCCACAGTTCATAGGATTGATGCTCGAGTCAAAATCATCTGCGTTCTTATATTTATCGCGCTCGCGACCTCTATTATGAATATCTATACGACTGATCACCTCATTTTTCGTCCTCACGGGAGTTTTTGTGGTTTCAAGGGTACCACTAAAGTGGGCGTTCCTTAAAGCGTCAATTGTTATCCCCTTCGCAGGAAGTTTTGCGTTAATCAAAGCTTTAACAATAGCCGGAAGCCCTATTTTTTCTTGGTGGGTTCTGAATCTTACGAGCGAAGGGGTTACAACAGCAGCACTTCTGTTTTTTAGAGCGTACATCTCAGTCTACACCGTTGTTCTCCTTACTTCAACCACACGCTTTCCCACGCTCCTCGCAGCACTCGAAAAGTTAAAGGTTCCCCCCCTTATTACGTCAATGGTCTCATTTACCTATCGCTACATCTTTGTATTCACAGATGAGGCCGAACGGCTTGAGCGGGCAAAGGCGGCTAAGTGCATAGAAGGGGCTCAATATAGACTTAGGCTCAGCGCAAGTGCCAAGACGATTGGACTAGTATTCATCAGAGCTTATGAGAGGGGCGAGAGGATCTATCGCTCGATGCTGTCACGGGGTTTTGACGGTACGATAAATACGTCAGACACCATTGAGATAACGCGGCACGACATATTTGCTGGTGTCACCTTTATAGCTTTTACAGCGCTACTTACAATCGTTTTAAGGTAGTTCCATGATAGAGTTTGAAAACGTATTCTATAACTACCCCGATGGCACTGCAGCATTAAAAGGAATAGACTTTCGGGTAGAAAAAGGCGAGAAGGTTGCCCTTGTTGGACCAAATGGCTCAGGCAAGTCCACGCTTTTGCTCCACACGAACGGCATACTTCTCCCGACTTCGGGAGCAGTTAAAGTCAACGGGCAACTCATAATGCAGAAAAACCTGAAAGAGGTTAGAAGGGCCGTGGGACTTATATTTCAAGACTGCGATGATCAAATATTTTCACCTACGGTATGCGACGATATAGCGTTTGGGCCTATGAACCTTGGGCTCAATAGGGAGGAGGTAGCACTTAGGGTTAAAGATGCGCTCGAACTTGTTGGGCTCACTGGCTATGAACAGCGAAGCTCTCACCATATAAGTGGTGGTGAAAAAAAGAAGGTCGCTTTGGCAGGCATACTCGCGATGGATCCAGATGTTATCGTGCTTGACGAGCCGACAGCAAACCTTGATCCTGAAAGTGCCGACTCACTTGTGAACCTCCTTAATGACTTACATAACCTGGGGAAGACCGTATTGATAGCGACTCACGAAGTTGATCTAGTCTGTGAGTGGGCAGAGCGAGTATGTGTGCTTCATGGTGGGATGATAGTAAAGGATTGTACTCCTGCCGAAGCATTTAGCGATTCAGATCTTATGCATCGCACAAAATTGCGGCCTCCCGTAGTATATAGGATTTTTGAAGGAATTGTTAATCAGATTCCAACGACCATTGCTAACGCGCAGGAAAAACTAAGGATATTAACACCCAAATAAAATATATATGCGTGTTTTAAAAAAGTCACTACTTCATCTAGAAGGCGAAATAACCCTCCTGCCGGAATCACTTGATGACTTGTGGCACTTAAAGTATCTCATCGAAAAAGGCGATCTCGTCTTTACCCTCACATTTAGGAAAGTTGAAAGTGCCACCGACAAACTAAGACCTGAAAAAGTGGAGCGTAAACCGATGAGACTCGGTGTGCGCGTCACTTCTGTTGAGTTTCACAAATTTGCCAATCGTCTACGCGTTAGTGGCATAATTGAATCAGGACAAGATGTAGGATCTTACCACACATTAAACGTTGAGCCAATGCGCGACGTTTCAATCATAAAACGATGGCGGCAAGATCAACTTGATAGAATTAAGAAAGCAGTTGAGGAATCTACCAGTCCTGAAATTGCAGTATTAACAATTGAATCCGGAGAAGCGTACATTGGGGTGTTGCGACAGTACGGAATTGAAGAAGTCTCAACTCTTCGACAAGGTGCCGGAAAAATGGAAGGCGGCTCGCAAACAGAGTTCTTTGGAGAGGTTTATGTACAGTTAACAAATACCGGCGCACAAAACTACATAGTCGCTGGTCCCGGATTCATAAAAGAAGATTTCATCAATTTTGCTACACAAAAAGATAAGGATTTTGTTAGAAAAACTGTTGTCGAAAACGTTATGAGCGTTGGCATTTCTGGTTTTCAGGAAGTGCTACGGCGGGGGGCGTTAGATAGGCTCGTAAAGAACGCGCATATCGCGGAGGAGGCACGTTTAATCGAAGTACTTATGAAGGAGATCGCTATCGATGGAAAGGCTGCCTATGGATGGGGGGCGGTGAAAAAGGCTGAGGAATGGGGCGCTATTGATACCCTCCTCATTGCTGATGAGACGCTGCGGGATAAGCGAGAGAGAGGCATTGATATAGACCAAATTCTAACGCGCGTTGGCAAATCAGATGGTCACGTAGTAGTATTTAGTACGGAGTTCGAACCTGGCAAGAGGCTGGAAAAACTAGGCGGGATAGCTGCATTGCTAAGGTTTAGAATAGAGAATGAATGACAGAGTTGTGCTACGAAATAAATTACGCGAATAATTAAATTGAATGAATCAAAGGCAACTCGTCATCGCCTTCTCTTCAATCGATCAATTACAATATTGCCGTAGAGTTAATATTCCTCACATTTGACCTGATAATAGCTTCTTTCGTGATCGCATGCGGGACACTTCTCAGGTGGTTCTACTCCTATGAATGTATAGCCACATTCGCGACAGACCCACTGCACCGCTTTGTCTTTCTTGAAGACCGTGCCGGCCTCCACCTCTTTTAAAAGCTTCTTATATCGCTCTTCGTGATGAGTCTCTGCTGTGGCTATCGCTCTTAACCTATGTGCTATGTATGTAAGCCCTTCAACATCCGCGACAGCAGCAAATTCCGGATACATTATCGTATTTTCATAGTGTTCACCGGCAATGGCTGCTTTAAGATTCTCAACGGTAGTGTTAAGGATTGTAGGAACTGTTGCGTCCACCTTTATCTCATCGAGGTTTTCTGTACCTGCCGTTTTCAATGATTGGATCAATTTCATCAACCAGCTTGCGTGCTCTTTTTCATTGTCCGCAGTAACGAGGAAAATTTCTGCTATTTGTTCGTACCCCTCTATTTTTGCTGCCTTAGCATAGAAGGCATATCTGTTTCTCGCCATACTTTCTCCAATAAACGCCTTCGCTAAGTTCTTGCTCGTTTCTTCCATCGTTTTATGTCACCTTGCTTTGCATGGATGAACTGGTATTTTTATACTTTGTCGTATGTTAAGAAATGAGCGAACAAACTTTAACATCTTTTAAGAGATAGACCAAACTACAGATTTATGTTGATTATCGATTACTGATGAAGCTTAGAATGAGTATATGTGCTTGAAGAAGAAAATAAGGGAGCTGTTCTACCATTACTACAAACAAACGAGAGCGAACTTTACCCTTTTGCTGAAAAATGTTATGAACTTCTCAGAGGTCACGGCCTTATGATAAATAAAAGCAATTAGTCAATTGGGAGCAATTGGAAAAGGAGTAATCAAAATACCAGACGTTGTTACGCGAGATTTCGCTACACTTCCTAATAGATTTTATCTAGTTAAGAAATTAAAAGTTATATTAAGAAACTTCAATAGTGACCGTCCCCGTCTTCAGGCTCTGGGCTTCTTCTTCTGAAAGTAACCGCCTATAGGCCTTTGGAGAGATGATGGCACTATTCCCAAATGGATCATCCACTATCATAGTCATCCTTTCCTCACCAGTTTTAACCATATTTATTTTCTCAAGCAGCCTGTTTCCGAGTTCGAACTTCTCAGGTTCAGTGGATGACCACTTTGTAGCCATTTTGATGATATCCTCCACCCTAATAAGGATGCCCTCAACGTTTGATATGAATGCTTCAGATGCGGCTCCAGGCTCAATCTTGACTCCAATTTCGGGAATTTCAATCGTTCCTGAAGTTGACCTGATTACGCGGGTTGTAAAGTCATCGCATCCAAACTCAATTTCATACCTCGCAGCTTCCCGCTCGTTAAGCGTGATAGTATCAGAATACTTAAAGCCACACACGCATGTTGCGCTGACTAACATTATTTCGCCAAAATAGGGTATTTCATCCGTATTAAACTTGAATGTGAGAGCCTCTGCGCACAGAGGGCAGGTGCTCGTAATCGCTGCATCTTCAACCATGTAGTAAAAGCCTCTTTAAATATCAATATCAACACTATCGCTTAATAGCTTAATGCTCCAATCTTTCTTCTGTCGATTTTGATTGCCATTGGAGTGACAATCACCTGATCCTCACCAAGACCGGCTATGTCTCCGTGGACGTCGGTCGCCACCTGCTTAAGTTCTTTGATTATTCTGTCAAGCGCGATACGATCGTTTTTTAGGTGTGATATATCAACGACAACTATGTTACCCTTATAAATCTCATCTTTGAGTTCGGGTAGATTGTTAACGCTCATAAGCTCTGCTACTTTAACGTAAGTGCCGGCTGGCTCTTCCTCGAACACCTCCTCGTACTGCCCAAGATCGAGCTCAAGGTACTCTTCAGCATCTCCGTGCTGTCGGGCACCAAATAATCTATCTATCAAACTTTTTTGCGGCATATCGACTCTTCCCCTAAACTAAACTTTGTGTGCTATTAACTGTCCCTCTATTATAATATTTGCGTTTCATCCTTTATTATAAT
>CAYYMO010000185.1:0-20906 GCA_964472955.1 uncultured Methanomicrobia archaeon
CAAATACTCGCGCAAGTTACACCTCTTCCCAACGCAGATGACGTAATGAAACACTACGATGACAGTATCGCTGCATTCATCACAGGCAAGCCCGTCGAGCCGGACGCCTCCCTACCTGAAAGCTTAAAATATTTCCTACAGAGCGTGACGTCTCCGGTGAACTTGCCGTTCGCGCGCGAGTTATGGTCGCTCAATCCAGCCGATCTCATTGCAAAGGTACCAGAGCCAATCCTCGTTGTAATCGGTAAGAAGGATATCCAAGTCGACTGGGAAATCGATGGCAGCGCGCTCAGAACAGCGACTGCCACTCATGGAAACGTGACTTTTGCTTTTCCAGAAAACGCTGATCATGTACTTAAATTCGAGGAACGGCCTCGAGAGAAGCTTACGGCTGCTAGCGTCGGAACACGGTACAATGCTGACGGGCGCATTCTTGACCCAGAAGTTCTAACCGCTATCTTGGACTGGCTGACTGTACAATCACAAACAATATTTTAGGCATTCAATTGGAGCGCAAGTAACGCTTGTGAATCTCCTTAAGTGCGTAGCCTAAAAACTTCGCCAAAGGATCTATGAGATCAGAAGCGAGGATATCTTGGAGTTGAAGTCAGAACTCGTCGTTCATTTTCATAGATTAGTCTTACACGGGACAAAAAAGGCGTTTTCGCGCAATTATGCCTGAAACCTCTCTCATCCCGATGCTTGTATCCATTGAGCTTAGTCTAGGCGCATCGAGACGTATATTTTGTCTTCTCTCTCGGTGAACGTTATTGTTTAGAGTTCATCGGGCAACTCGATTACAGACAGATAGATGAGGGCAAACGCAGCAAAAGTCCTTCAGAATTCGTAGTAATAAGACGACTTTATATACGATCTCTTAAAAAATGGAGCATAAGATAAGCGATCGAAATACTATGAATAAAAGTGCCCCTTCGAGGGTTGATACAAATGGCAAAGCGGACACAAATGGGCACCAAACCACAGAACAGTCTTCAGGAAGAACTACAATCTAGTATCAAAGATCATGACGTGCAAATAAGTGATATACTTGCAGAGGCACGTCAGTTCACTACAGTTTCGGGACTTATTCTTGGTTTTCTGTTGACCGTATCAATTGCATACTCACCTCAGTTTCCCGGAGTTGTCCGACATGTCCTTCTTGTTTTGGCACTGACCAGTTCTTCTTCTGCAACTCTCATCTTTATCTTGCCCCCGCTGTACCATCACCTGCGATTTCCCATGGATAAAAAGCAGTTGATGCAGTTTTACTGGCGGAGCCACAAGTTTATACTATGGGGGATTGTACCGCTCTACGCCGGCATATATTTCACCGTACTGCTTGCCCTGTACAATGTCATCGGCGCATATGCTGTCATACTCGCGACAGGCATATTGATACTCCCATTCATTATGTATGAATTGAGGAAAATCGGCGATCCAAAAGAACTGGGGTAGGGAGATACAACAGAGTAATAATTTAGTGCACTGCAGTGTGGGGGCGATATTGCAGAGTTCTAGACAGCAGCTGATGTGTAAACTCGCTCACAGGGGGAGCAGCAGGCAGCAGCCGGCCATGCTGTAAAAAGGAAGTGAATATTGTCCACATGCTCCGTTACGTCTCTTGTTTAAATCACGATTATATACCGCTTGTCGATGGGAGGAATCCCATTATGATGTCTATAATCTGATTTAAAAGTGCAGGGGCTGCGTTGAATAGGATTTGTACAGCTGGCAAAAGGTTTGATATAAACGTATCAATCAGAGACATCATGTTTTGACTTCTTTTACTTTATTTATAGTTATCAGCATCGTATTTTCCACTTATGCGACGTTTGATGCCCACTCTAAATATGTTTTTGGAAAGCCGGGAGTAACTATTATGCCTACCGCAGTTGCCGCATCTACTTAAGCAAGCCGATAAGTCAAGCGTTGTTCAGTTTGATATTCGCAGTCGGAATGGTGTATTTAGTAGAATCACCATAAATACAAACTCGAGTGAATTCGTCTGCGACTGCCACAGATTTTATCTAGTCACGATTTTTTACTGACTTTTCACGTGAGTGACCTCACACGTGCTCACTTTATCAAGGCGAGTACTTTTTACTGTCGCAAAAGAGTCTAAGCAGCGGGCATACTCGATAAGGACTCTTTAAACCACGTGCTCCGACAGTGCAGATTTCTTTCAAGTGCTACTTGAACCGTAACAGCACTTTGGCCGCGACGGCATCGAAACCGCCATTTTTACTCGAGTTTCAAAAATTGAGTTAGTCCAATGCGAGTAGGACTTGTAAAAAAGCTTTACATCGTCATCCACAAGAGATTAGAGCCGCATCTAAGTGAAATTATCTTGTGTGCGTTTTTATCTCAGAAGAAAATATTATTAAGTACTTTTTGATTATTCTATATGAAGGAGTAAAAAATGCCAACATGTAACCAATGCAAATTTTATGAACCGATTGACGAAGCAAAAGGCAATTGCTTCGGACACGAAGTTCAGGGCGACAGAGACACGAGTATGTGTCCCACAAGGACATTTAGGCCGAAAAAATAATCAAATTAAACTTAATAAGCTCTCTTAATAGTCGCTTTATCTTGATCCAGGCCATGCCACTCCACGGTGAACTTCAACGCCTGTAGAATTTGATAAGGTGCCTTCACACCCTCTTCCTCAATGAGTTTTAAGGCTGTAGATAGTTTATCGTCGCTCAGTTTGGCGAGTTTCACAGAAATATCGCTGAGTTTTTCTTCACGGATTAATACATCACCGATTATTCGATATCCCTTTGGGGGCCTCGTCATAAGCTGTTTCTTGATCGCTTCCGTTGAAGTATGAAATTGCTCCGCTAAATCTTGCATCTCAACGATATCCTCTTGAAGTGTTATCTCGACGTGTTCGAGTGCTACAGATTGTCTGGCTACAAGTTCTTCGTCCATCTTTTTCAAATATTCCATTATTGGCTTGAGTGGCACCTTTTTTTCGTAGAAGATGACCTGTCCTTTGAGTTCTCTGAAAGAGGAACAACTCAGACTCTTATTAGCAGCGACAATCAAATGTTGAACTTCCAGACGTTTCAGCTTTTGGAGCTTCTTTTTCAAGTACTCCTCCGTCCAGAACCCAACTACTTCCAGGTATACCGTCATACCGTCTTTTTCGAAGCTGAAGTCAGGGATCATAACTGCCTGTCCAGCCATGAGCGGTTCGGGCTCTCTAATAAGCCTCCATCCTGTTCTTAATGACGTGAACGATCGCGCAAATCCAGCCTCAACGGAGCTGTCGAATACTCTTTTGCCGTACTCAGAATCCGCAGAGGGAAATAAGTCCTTGGCAGTGTTGCTATCCAAATTGAGTTGAAGGAGGCGGGGTGAATGTCGTTCGCCTGCTACGATTTTAGCTTTAAGGCTCCACTGACGAGTTTCTGTTATCGGTGGGAGCAGCTTAGCCAAGGATGTGCCATACTTTTCCGTCAACTTGAACAACGACATAGGACCATCGACGCTTATGGTAAACATATCAGCACTCTTCTCAACGGAATACATCAATCCGAGATACTTGATGCGTCTGAAGATCTGTTGAAAGTTTTCACTGACCGTAACGTCCAAAGCTACTGCCTTGAAAAGCAGCGTCTGTGTTAAACTCAGGTTGTAGCGCTTTAGCAACTCTACGGGTTCGATGGGCGCGAATTCTTTCAGCACAAGAGCGTCGTCGAGGTCACTCCACAGCGATTCCTCAAGCTGTTTCGGAGACACCTCTAGGGTAGGAGCCACTGTTTCAAAAATGCGCCGCTTCAATTCTTCTGTTGCGACAAGCGGATGTTTGTTTGCCTCTCGAAAAACAGCTCTCCTAGCCATTCTTGGTTCTATATAACTTTGAGCTTCAAAACTACAGTTCCTCTCGAGAAGCGCACACAATCCGCGAATCACTCTATAATCGAAACCTAGTTCCTCAAATGGCTCAAGGCTCGCATATAATGTGCCTTTTCGTTTGCCAACCCACTCTTGAAATGTTTGGATCAACTCCGTAGCTAGGGCTACATGGCTTTTATCGGGTGGCGCGTACACTGGCCTAATGTTGCCGGCGCGCGACCTAGTAATTAGTAGGTTCGACGGAAGCATCGTCCCTCCGCGTCCGTTTGCGTCTCGAACTCATCTTCATTTCAGCCGTGTTCCTTGTGACGATTTCTATGAGTTTAGCCTTCTTACCCTCGCGTTTGCGGAGTATTCTTCCGAGTCGTTGTATGAACTCCCTTGTGCTCCCTGTCCCGCTCAATATTATTGCCTGAGTAGCATCCGGGACATCTACCCCCTCATCAAGAACTTTTGATGTGACTATTAACCGATATCTGCCCTCACGAAAGTTGTCGAGTATCTCTTTCCGCTCATCTTTTGGCGTCATGTATGTAATGTACGGGATTAAAAATCTTTGAGCAATCCGGTGGACGAGCTTATTGTGTTGGGTAAAGATGATAGTCGGCTCCATTGGCTGATCCAACAGGACGTTCTCAAGGGCGTCGAGTTTCATCTGTGAGTTAAGGGCTATATCCATGGCCTTGTTCCTCGCAAGCAGTGCTCGACGGGCAGCTTGATCTCTGCCGCTTCTCATAATAAATTTGGTAAAATCACGAGGGGTTCGTATGGTGATATTGCGCTTCACGAGGTAATCAGTGAAAATCTTATACAGGCTTTCATACTCTTTCTTTTCTTCCAGCGTCAAGTCAACGTAGAGCTTTTCAAGTTCGTATTCCGAGAGATGTCGGCCAGCTAAATGTTGGACTGACAGTTCATACACCTTTCCCCCAACGAGGCGTGGGAGATCGTTGTGTAATCCGTCTTGCCTCTCATACGTTGCCGTTAATCCCATTCTATAGGGAGAAGCGAACATCTCAGCAATATGACGGAATCCTGCGGAAGGAAGATGGTGTACTTCGTCGAATACGATCAAACCAAATCGGTTACCAAGCTCTCCAGCCCGTAGGTAAGCTGAGTCATAGGTCGAAACGGTGATGGGCTGTAGTACATTTTCGCCCCCACCAAATACTCCAATTTCAGCATTAAATTCGTTAGTCAATACTCGCTGCCACTGTTCAACTAAGTCGAGTGTGGGAACGATGACTATTGTGGGCGTTTTCAGTTCAGAAATTGCAGCAACAGCGATCATTGTCTTTCCAGAGCCAGTTGGTAGGACAATAATACCTCGTTTGCCGGCGTCAAGCCAAGCCTTTAATGCGTCGTGCTGAAAGTTCTTGAGCTTCACTTTACACTGAAGGTAGGGAGTTGGAAGCAGCTCAAGCGCTTCGTCAACGTAGTTCACGTTGCTTCGCTTGAGATATTCAACGATATCACGGTAGAACAAGGCCATCGCTCTGTATGCTCCAGATCTTGGATCCCAGTTTGAACTGGGAATGGCCAAATCACCCTTTATTAGAATTGTTCCTTTGTCATAGAAGATTTTCGCGTACAAGACTTTCGTTCCCTTTTGTATCTCATTGGTATTTGGAATCGGCTACCCCATGGCATTAGCGTGTTGTTCTGCTTCGTATCTATTTAGTATCTTAAAGCACGTCTGTAGGCTGTATCACAACATTACAAACACGTCTTGCATCCTATTTGCATTTTCGCCTATACGAAATTCACTTGTGAGAGCGGTATTTTTGGGATTAGAAAACGTTAGAGCGTTTTAGCGATTGAATTTATATTTCTTTTAATTATTAGGGCTCATAAATATAAATCTGAGGGACCTAACGGCAGAGATCTAGCTCAGGCACCCATTGCATATGATTTATGAGGATTAAAGATAAGCAACGACTACTTGAACCAATATTACTTTATGGTATTCTACTCAAAGGCCGTCAATGTCGTTGTTGTCGCCCATCAGCTCCATAACGCGGGATACTCTTAAACCGTCCATCTCACTTTTAACAGCTTTCTTTGATATCATTTTGAGTCCTCCACGTTTACCGACTTTCACGTATCTTATACTTCCAATCCTTGCATTAATCTCGTATATTTTATTAGTCTGGAGATTTACGGTCATGTATGCCTTTTTGCTTCTAACAACGATATTTGTTGGGGCAACATATGTCCGAATTAGCTCATCTCCGTTGACGCCTATGATCTCGCTGACGGGAGTTTGTAGACTGCTGAGATCAAAATTACTGGTGATGGGGTCGAATGGTATTGTGATTTTGTGTTTACTTTGCATGTTTTTAGGCATATTTGAACCCAGCCACTCTACATAAACGACTCCCATTAATTACGAGAGAAATAATTGCAACTCTAACTCCCATCTTATCTCTATATCGCCTACCTTTGTATCCCAAATGGAATATTTTTATATTATGTATAATGCATCTCCTTACTTTGCGTACACCACGCACCTCACCCCTCGCCGCGTTGGAAAGACCTTAGTTATAGACGGGTAACTGAATCCACATTTTTTATCACCAGTCAGCGATTCTATAGGATTATATCATCGTAAAAGTGCATTCAAGCAGTGCACAATATCGTGTGAGTTCATTATCTCTTCGCGTTATCTTCATTAAATATCGCTGCATATGTTTCGTTTATTATCTGTAATGAAGCCTTCTGTCTACAATACATCTTTGCTGTATATCAATAAAAAGAAAAAAATTGTTCGACAAAACCTTACAGAACTCAACGTTAAACATGAGAGTAATCACGCGGAATTAGATGCCTATTTTTTTTTAAAAAACTCCATATATCCGTAGTTCCACGATTTTGTTTACAACTATGAAAAGCAGCAGAGTATTTTTATGCGTGTTGGTTTACACGTATGCGCGTTCAATATAGGTCTGCAGTTAACAAAAAATAAAAGGAGTTGCGTATCTCTATATGTTTTGTGAGTGAAGTTAATGTGCGTTTTAAACTCTCACAGCTTGAAGAACCAAACAGTTAAAGTATTGTCGATCCAGAAAGAAGAGTGCAAGATTTTATCCATTCGCCCCTCGCATCTCTCGTAGTACCTACTATAACGCGTTTTTCGCCAGCCGTATTCAAAACGCCCCGCACGTCTATCGTCTCGCCAACAAGAGCTTGTCCTACGTAGGTGTGGGTGTACGATAAAACTTTAGCTATCTCATCGTGCTCTATTTCATAAATTGCAGGGCTATCAAAAGCGAAGTCAACATTTGTAACCAAAGCCTTAGTCTCAACGCAGCCATCATCTACTCCCTGAGGCTCTATCTTTATTTCGCTGTAGTCTCTCACAAAAAGAAGATCAAAATAAGTATTATCCACTACACCGCGGTTCCATTTTCGTTTCTCATGCATAACAAATTCCTCAAATGTGAGTTCTGGTCTCCTCTTTTCGTATACCCTCGACCACATATCAGCACTTATTTGAGGCAACTTCCCATTCTGAGTCGAGTCTTTTAACGCGCGCCGCGCACTTTCAAAGCTCTCTCGTCCGTAAACGACAAAATCTACATCTGAAGTTTCTGCCTGAAGGTCGACAAGCCTTGAACCTGTGACGCCCATTTTTTTTCGATCAATTCCATAATTTTCCAATAGCTCTACTATTTTCAAGACTTTTTCGTCGTCAGTCGTTGAAATGAACTGCAGGGGGTGTTTAACTTCGGCCACATCTTCGAAGGGAACTAAATGAGAGTTATTTAGGTAGTGAGGTCTCGAATTCTTTAATAGTTGGTTGGCGTCATCGAATCCAACTTTTTTAAAGCGTTTACCGTCACTTCGAATCCTGTCACCATTTTCATCTGGCACATATCGCAAATAAGCCTGAACGTTGCTGCTGTTGTCATAACCGACCACGGCGAAAATCCAGTTATCCTGTGTTATGATAAAATCTCTAATTCTAATGAGGTCAGCTGTCATGATTCTTCCGCGAATTTGGTTTGTATGTTTACACTAACTTCTAAGCATTATGATCGCTTAATACCTTGCAACAATGCCGCAAAGACACTATAACATCTGCTGTAGCGACATCTCAACTTTCTTTGTAGGTGATAAACTAAGTAGCGGGGGAGGCAAAATTCTTGAGCGACGGAGATTTATGTACAGTGTAACCCGAGACCCATACTTAAGAAAAATGTCAAAAATTATCCAGCAGGTAATTTAATATTTGCAGATTAAAAAAGATAGCGAGGAAAAAGATGGAAGTGGAGCACCTTGTCCAGAATTTGAGAGATGATAATCCAAGCATTCGAAGGAAGGCGGCAGCAGCACTCGGAAAAATAAAAGATGAAAGGTCAGTAACGTCGCTCATCTGTGCGTTGAAGGACGAAAACAGACACGTACGTAGAACTGCATCAGGCTCTCTCGGGCAGGTAGGGGGACCACAAGCAGTAATACCGCTTAGCGAGGCTTTGAATGATAAAGACTGGTTTGTTCGATGGAATGCGGCATTATCTCTGGGACAAATCGGCGATGTTCGGGCGTTAGTGCCCCTTACGAAAGCTCTGTGTGATCAAAATAGGTATGTTCGAAGGAACGCTGCGGAAGCGCTTGGGAACCTGCGGGATAAAAAGGCACTAGAACCCCTGATTCAATCGTTGGAAGACCAAGATATCGACGTTCGATGGAACGCTGCAGACGCTCTTGGAAAATTAAAAGATGTCGGGGCTGTGGAACCGCTCATTCGGGCTCTAAAGGATGAAGACGAGTTCGTTCGGGAGAGAGCTGCAGATGCCCTTGGAAGGATAGGCGATGAACGGGCAGTATGGCCTTTAAGAGAGGCGGTGAGCGACGATTGTGAAGATGTGAAGGTGACAGCAAAAGAGGCGTTGGCGAGAATCGGAAAAAGAAGATGAGGTATGTTAAAAAAAGATATCAAAAGACTATACTGAAGACCATATGGTTTATCGCGATCGCTCCGCTAGATCTGTCGTCGCCTAACTTTAGCAGCTAATTTAATAGAGCCTTTCAACAGAAATACCCGAACGATGCGGCTCGAAAAAACATTAATATCAGTAAAGAGTAAGGGGATTGTAAATATATAGTGTGTCAATAAAAAAGATGCTCATATGGGGTTACAATAATGGTCAAGGTATTTACACTTGGTATTATCGGTACGATACTAGGAATCCTTGCTGGCGTTTTGTTTATCGTTCTTGCTAGCATCTATCCAACGGAACAACTTGCTACTATCGGGTATACATCGTCATATCTTTATGAGGCTGGAATAGCTGCGTTTGTTTTTTCATTTGTTGGGATGGCTGGCGCATTGGTCGGAGAACGGCATTTGCCTTCGTTCCTCCTAGCCTCAAAGTATTTTTACTTCATACGTGAAAAGACGATTAGCGCAATATTACTCATTATAGGCGCAATTGGAGTCTTCTTCGCAGCCTCGCTTTTCGGTGTCCCATCTATGATTTTGTTCATCGTCGCAGGTGTCAAAATGTGGAGAAAAAAAGATGAAACAGTGATGGAACAAGAAACAGATGTAGTCACTTATTGAATTTCGCAGTCTTACTGCAAATTTCGCAGTCTTACTGCAACTACCAACAAACAAAAATTTAATTTATTGAAGAACCCTCGCGTTATGGTACTTTCTTTTGATTGTGCCATTTCACGCAATTGGGATATGTCGGCGTTTTTCGTTTATATCGAGCATTGCTCCATGGGTCCTATGCAAAGTTAATACAACAATAAGAAGCTCATAAGAGCAAATGATTTTTGGAGATGAGCTGTGAAGAACAGTAGCATCTCAACTTTAACACCGGTTCAGTAATCAACTTCAAACTTCGCTTTATTAACCGCTCAACACTTGCTTAAATACACTTCTGCACTCGAGTTATATTGCGTTGATCAGAACCTTCACCTTTCCTTTCAGAAAGTATCGCTCGACTGTCGCAATGCACAATCAAAGCACGATGCATCCTTCTTTTGTCACTGCAATCGTTTGTTCGAACTGCACTGCCATGCCGCCACTTGATTCAATTGATGCTGGATATTGTACGAGGGCTCCGCATTTTAAAAGCTCGTCGATTCTACAGACGTTTTCTGCACGCCCACCGTGTAACCACCTCAAAGCAAACGGTAGTTGTCCATAACGCGAAACTAGGTACGACCTATAGTTTCGTGACTCAACATCCAGATCTCGTACGTCGAAGCCAATTTTTACAGAATATATTTCAGCATGAGTTGTAATGATCTTACCAGCCCCGTTAGTTAAAAACACTTCGATAGCTGCAACATCCCCGGCTTGCAATATACGGTCCTCTCCCTTCCCATCGAAACATAGTGGAATACCCACTGTGCCGTGGAGCGCATACCGATCAAGAGTGTGTCCTGTACAAGAACAAATTGGCGTAAAACCTGTTGACTTAATCGAGTCTTCCATCTTCTCGGTTATGACGCTCGTTGCTAAACCATCTCTAATTGGTAGAATCCCTTCGTTTAGCGCCTTTTGAGCCGCGCTTATCATCTTTGAGTAGTTGCTAGTTTCAATTTCACAAGTAATAGCTCGGTCGACGATGTATCCATCAACATGTGCACCTATATCGACTTTAAGAAGGTCTCCGTTTTCCACCTGCGCCTTATCGTCTGCAGCTGGTGTATTGTGAGCTACTTCACTATTTACAGATATGTTGGATGGAAAGGCTGGAGTCCCTCCAAGGCGTGCAATCTCACGCTCAGTCTTCTCCGCAACGTCTAGAATGAACATTCCCGCGTGCAGCGAGAGCGCTGTTTTCTCGAGCACCTTAGAAACAATTTGTCCAGCCTTTTTATAGTATTCCAGTTTTCTCGACGATGCGCTCATACCCGGCGCCTCTCCTTACTATCATTTTGTTGACAAGGTCCACTACTGTTGAAGGGCCGAAAACTGATGTTCCTCCATCCAGTATGTAGTCAACACTTAGCGCGACGTCTTGGGCATTCATGGGCGCCTCAAAGTTTGTAATATTTGCACTCGTTGAAGTTATAGGCTCTCCAACCTTGGTGATCAACAACTGAGCTATCTTATGGGATGGGTAACGAACACCTACAAAGTGAGAGCCTGACGTTAAAATGTCTGGAACTACCTCTCTCTTCCGTAGGATCACTGTTATCGGGCCTGGTAGCAGATCTTTTAGGATGTCAAAATCGTCAACAAAAGCTACTTCTTTGATCATTTTAAAGTTTGAGACGGCGAGCGAAATAGGCTTTGGCCCCATCCGTTTTAGAGCTATCACCTTTTTTATGGCAGGCTCGTGCAGTGCGAGTGCGCCTAAACCATAAACAGTTTCTGTAGGATAAGCGATGACACCGCCGGATTTTACAATACCTACTGCAATTTTAACATCTTCGGCGCATCGTACGGTTAAATGTCTTGAAATCCCTTCCATCGTTCTCTTTGTATAGGTATAGTTCACTGACGCAAATAGCTAAGTGCAAATTTAACTAATATACGAAAATTAAATATGAAGACGCTTGCAGCACGTCAGTTAATGCTTCTTTTTGATTTCAGCAATATCTCCTAGCGTTAAGTTTCCAGGTCTTTTGTCTTTTCCGATTTGTTCTTTACTCATATCGATGAGCAGTTTTACGTTAAGAGCTTTTTCAAGCTTCTTTCGCAACTTGTCATCAGGGACAAGCTCTTTCCTTTCAACCTTTTTTATTACGAGAGCTCTCTCCATAATTTGAGATGCGAGCGCTTCCTGCGTAAGTCCTGCTTTCTGACGTCCTCCTCTTACTATTTGATCGAATTCAGGGTCGAGTTCCCCCTCTATCTGCGTGTAGATATCTCGGTAACGCGGACGAGTTTTTGCTATTACTCTCTGACTTTTCCACGCCCCTCTCGATTCAGTCACCCTAACTTCTGTACCGAGTTCTGCACATGACGGGCACGTTTCAAGCTCTGCACCCTCGATAGCCACCCTTTTTGCTTTTCCCGCAATTTCTCTGCCGCAAAGTTCGCAATGCATACCTTTCCTCGAAAAAATATTATATAGCATGCCACATTAAATATTATTCGGGGGCTCACATAGTGGAAGACTCTATTGACGAAGGCGAAAGGAAAGATAACGACTTTTCAGAATATTTACTAGACCGCGTTCGTCAACTTGAGGAACGCAATCTTAAGCTGCGTGAATCAAATCGTAAAATCGAAAACGAAAAGAGGTCAGCCGAAAATCAAAAGGTAAGATACGAACGAGAGGTTCGAAAGCTTAGGAGTGAATTAGAAAGATTAAAGGGTACGCCACTGCTAGTAGGCACGATCTTAGACGTGCTAGATGACAAGAGAGTAGTGATTAAGAGTTCTACGGGACCGAAATTTGTTGTGAATGCTTCACAATTTATTGAAGAAGAACTCATTTCAGGTGCGCGTGTGGCATTGAATCAGCAATCATTGGCGGTAGTTGGAGTGCTGCCATCATCCAAGGACCCAATAGTCTACGGTATGGAAATTATTGATTCCCCAAACATTTCTTACGACGATATTGGGGGCTTAGAATCACAGATCCAAGAGATAAGGGAGACGGTAGAACTGCCGCTTCTCAAACCCGAGCTATTTGAGCGGGTAGGGATAGAACCGCCTAGAGGTGTTCTTCTTTACGGGCCGCCCGGTACAGGTAAGACCTTACTCGCAAAGGCAGTTGCCAAGCACACTGAATCAGTGTTTATACGAATTGTCGGCAGCGAACTTGTACAGAAATACATCGGGGAAGGGGCGAGACTTGTGCGTGAACTTTTTGAGATGGCGAAGGAAAAGACTCCGAGCATTATTTTCATAGATGAACTTGATGCCATAGGAGCAAAGCGCCTTGATAGTGCAACATCAGGTGATAGAGAAGTTCAGAGGACCCTTATGCAGCTCCTCGCTGAGATGGATGGTTTCGAATCTCGAGGAGACGTGAAGATAATAGGGGCTACTAACAGGAGTGACATACTCGATCCTGCGCTCTTAAGGCCTGGGAGGTTTGATCGCCTTATTGAGATCCCATTGCCGTCATGTGAGGCGCGGGCATCCATTGTAAAGATCCACACCGCTAATATGAACCTTGCCGATGAAATCGATGCTAAGGGGATTGCAAAACTCACAGAGGGGGCAAGTGGCGCGGATATCAAGGCTATAGCAATGGAAGCTGGGATGTTCGCAATACGAGCTGACAGAGAGTCAGTAACTGCATCCGACTTCGAAGATGCCGTAAGAAAGGTGATGGGGGTGCCCAAAATCGAGTCTCATCAGCTCGGTTCGATGTTCGCTTAGATGGTCGAGTGCACTAAAATTAATGCTAAAACTTGTAAGTTATCCTCTTGTCGCTATTCTTAATAAAAACAGCAACAAGTATTTATGAGCTTTTTCGCTCCTTCTTTTCCTTGATTACCTCAATTTATTTATTAATTTAATTTTTAACACACGTTTTTGATCTACGTGTGATACTTTTAGGTTTCATTGTTAAGTTCATGCAATGCAGCATGAAACCTTTGAAGTGCAGTTAAATTGCTTATAACCGCAAATACGACCATCATCCAGCCGAGTAACGGAAACCAGACGATTTTTGCCGGATATATAATATTCAGAACTCCAACGATAAAAATAATCACAAGCCTGTCAGCTCTTCCTAGTATCCCTCCGTAATTTCTTCCAATGCCAAGTGCTTGGGCTTGGGTGCCAAGATAACTCGTCATTAGAATCCCAACTAAGGCAATGATCCCGATCTGCCAGCTGACAAAGCCACCGAAAAATATACCGCCGATTATAAAGATATCAGAATATCTGTCAATAACGTGGTCTACAAGGTCCCCACGCCGAGACGCACTATCGGAAATTCTAGCAAGAGGCCCATCAAGCCCATCAAACAGCGCATTTGAAGCAGTAGCGATCACGGCTAAGGGCAGAAAGTTAAGATAAAATGACAATCCTGCAATGACAGCAGAAACAAGCGAACCCCCACTCAACTGGTTTGGACGAAATCCAAATTTGTACAGCCTTATTGCAAGAGGGTCTATAATTGGGGAGATTTTGTTCCGAAATGCGTCGAGCGTCATGGTATCAAATGTAACCAGTCCAGTCGAATTTGCCAGGTCGAAAGCTGGCGCGATCCCTGTCGCACATTATATCTATTACTGATTCTACAGTACTTTCTGACGTATGTGTCGCATCAACTTCATATACGTTGTCGAATTCCTGCATCTCAAGTGCTTCTATCAATATTGTGTCGCTAATTTCAGCCTCGTAGTTTTCCACGACTTTCGCCTCGGGATAGCCCCTCTTATAAAGTCGCTGTCTTAAGATTTTAGGGTTTGCTCTTAAAACTATTACAAGGTCTACTTGAAGGTAATGCGAAAGATGCCCTTCTATTAAGCAGTCCTCCTCAAATTTGTGCTTTAAGAGCGATGAGATGTCGACTATTAGCGAGTCACGAAATTCGTCCCGCGCGAGATAGTAACCGCTCTCAATTATAACATCGTGGAGATGCACCACTCTTATTCCATATCGCTCATTCAAAATGTCGCTTACTGTAGTTTTGCCTGTTCCTGGAGTCCCAGTTAATGCCGTCCTCATAGAAGTGATTCGTTTTACCTCTTAAGATCGAAACTTATTCATTGACTAGAAACTGCTTGAGAGCACTCACAATTTTAACGTTCTGCCACGGTTGCCCTACCGTGATCCGAACTGCTTTTTGTCCAGAACCCCTAAAAGTTGAACACTCTCTTACTATTATCCCAGTTCTCAACAGGTATTCGGAAATTTCTTGTGAGGTATACGGCGTTACGTCTACATACACAAAATTCGCTTCCGACGGATAAACCTTGAATGGTATATTCTCAGTCAGATATTCACGCCCCTCTTCTACTACACTGAGCGTTTTTTCAATAAACTGTCCGTCTGAGAGCGCCGCGACACCGGCTCGAACAGCGAGTTGGTTAAGGGAAAATACAAGTGTAAGGTTATTATATTCATTTGTAATACTTTCGTTTGCAATTGCGTAACCAATCCTCAGACCAGCAAGCCCAAAGAGTTTTGAAAATGTCCTCAAAACTATGAGATTATCGAATTCATTGACAAGGTTAACGTAGTTTTTAGATGCGAACTCGACATAAGCTTCGTCAAGCACAATAAAACAATCCGTTAATTGGAGTAGTTCAACTAGCTCCTCTTTTCGAACGATATTCCCAGTCGGATTGTTGGGAGAACAAATAAAAACCATCCTTGTCTTTTCAGTCACAGCGTCTAGAACATTTTCCGCGTTTATTGAAAAATCTGAATTCCTATTGACAAAAACACATTTACCATGTCCTGCTCCAACTATAACCTCATAATAAGAGTAGGTCGGGATGGGTATTATGGCCGTGTCGCCCGGATTTACGAGAAGACGTATAAGGATGTTTAGCAGATCATCCGAGCCATTTCCAACCATAATTCTGCTGACTTGGAATCCGGTATAGCTTCCAATGGCTTTTTTCAAATCAGGGTAGCCAGGCGATGGATAAATACTGATTTCATGTACGTGTCTAACGATAGCCTCTATTGCCTTAGGACTTGCACCAAGGGGGTTTTCATTTGACCCAAGTTTGATTATGTTTTCCGGCTTTATACCATAAACTCGCGCAACCTCTTCGCTTGTTTTACCGGGAATGTAAGTTGAGGGCATCTCTGACCACCGAGACAACCGCGTCTAGCTGCTCTTTTTCAATGACAAGAGGCGGTACAAACCTTAAAACATTTTCGCTGGTATTATTCAACAAAACGCCTCTTTCCTGCGCATAATTCACAACTTCTAAAGCGGACGATGCTATTTCGTAACCCACCATTAGGCCCTTGCCCCTAACCTCTCTCGTGCATGGTGTATCAATTTCTAGAAGGATTTTTTTCAGATGTTCACCCATCGTAGCAGATCTTTCAACTAACCCTTCATCTTCAATTACGTTTATAGTTGCGAGAGCTGCAGCGCACGCTAAGGGGTTCCCGCTTTGCGTACCTCCGTGGTCACTAGGAGAAAACGCGTAGTTCTCCCTTGACATCATCGCGCCTACCGGAAAGCCACCTCCCATCGCTTTTGCGAACGTCATGATATCCGGGGTGATTTTAGAATGCTGGCTTCCGAACCACTTTCCAGTTCTTCCGAATCCGGTCTGGACTTCATCTACTATCAGGAGCACCTCCTTTTCGTCACATATTTCTCTCACAAGCTTCAGATAATCGTTGGGTGGTACAATAACACCACTTTCACCTTGAATCGGCTCAACTATCACTGCAGCAGTATCTCTATTAATTGCTTCACGGATGGCTCCAGCTTCTCCATATCGAACAAATGTAACTCCTGGGATAAGAGGTTCAAACGGCGTTTTAAATCTCTCTTTCCATGTTACGCTGAGGGACCCCATTGTGCGTCCGTGAAAAGCATTCTCTGTCGATACAAATCCCTTCTTACCCGTAGTTCTTCTTGCGAGCTTTAAGGCAGCTTCGTTCGATTCTGATCCCGAGTTGGTCAGATATAGCCAATCCATTCCGGTAAGTTTCGTCATACGCTCCGATAAAATCGCTTGGATTTCCGTGTAGTAAAGGTTGGAAGTATGTATTAGAGTCTCCACTTGCGATGTGATAGCTTGGACTATCTTCGGATGGCAATGTCCCACGCTGTTTACTGCGATTCCAGCGGTGCAATCAATGTACTCATTACCATCAATGTCAGTAACTACTGCACCCCTACCACTCTCTATTACAATTGGGTGGCGCACAAAAACGGGCATGTAGTTTTGCGACTCAATCTCAATCACTCTGTCTTTAAGTGTTTCGGCCATCAGTACTCGTACCCCTATGATCCTTAGCAAAAAGGTATTTTAAATTAATGGTGAATAATTAGCTAGGTCCTAGTTCCTAGTTCCTAGTTAGCTTATTCAATTTTAACGGAGAACACAATGAATAGCGTTGATTATTCGAACTCAATGGTAGCTGGCGGCTTAGGCGTGATATCGTATACCACCCGCGCCACGTCAGGTATTTCACTTGTTATTCTCGATGAGATCCTTCGTAGGATTTCATATGGCAGATCTATAAAATCGGCTGTCATTCCATCTCTCGATTGTACTGCTCTTACTGCAATTATCCAGCCGTGTACTCTGACATCGCCCTTCACGCCAGTTCCTTTTTCAAGGAGGGCTGCAAAGGTCTGCCAAGGTTGAAATTTCAATACTTCTTGTTCAACGATTGCATTAGCCAGTCTGACAATGTTGACTTTTTCCTTTGTAACTTCCCCGATGATCCTTACAGCGAGACCTGGGCCAGGAAATGGCATCCTCTCACTTATCTCTCGTGGCAGTTTCAAAGCTCGAGCGAGTTCCCGAACCTCATCTTTATAAAGGTACCTTAGTGGTTCTACTATCCCTTTAAAATTGATAGCAGATGGAAGTCCACCGACGTTGTGATGTGATTTGATTTGCCCTTCTGATTCAATTATATCCGGGTAAATCGTTCCTTGAACAAGATAGTTAACATGTCTCTCTTTTGCCACCTCTTCAAATATGCGTATGAAGAGCTCGCCTGTGACTTTCCTCTTCTCCTCTGGGTCAGAAATGCCTTTAAGAGCATTAATAAATCTATCCCCAGCGTCTACAACTATAGGGTTCATATAGCTGAAGGTTTTTTTGATGCTCTCTGTCTCTCCTTCTCTCATGAGGCCTGTATTCACATAAATCGGGTACAACCTGTCGCCTATAGCCAAATATGCAAGCGTTGCACAGACAGAGCTATCGACCCCTCCTGAAAGCGCAATTATAGCACTATCATCTCCGACTTCATTTTTTATCTGTTCAATAGCGTCTTTAATTAATTTGTCAGCTTTTATCATATTCAACATTTGCCTCTTCTTGTCTGCGATATACAGTGGTCTTCTCTGTTACCTGAGTTATTTCCTCAACGATACTGATCGCACGAATTCAAGAAAGGGGGGCGAGGGTTTTCCTGGTCTAGACCTGAATTCAGGATGGAATTGAGTCCCTAAGAAGAACTGCATTTCAGGTAACTCAGCTATCTCCATTCTAATTCCATCTTTAGCCCTTCCCGAAAAGATCATTCCGTTAGATTCTATCATCTCGATGTACTGTGGATTTACTTCAAATCGGTGTCTGTGCCTCTCAGTTATTATCTCATTTTTATATACATCATGTGCCCGCGTTTCTGGATTTATGATTATATCATAGTTACCGAGTCTCATCGTGCCTCCCAAGTGATCAACATCTAGTTGTTCCGGAAGAATGTCTATCACGTGGACTCCTGTTCTATCAAGTTCTGAGCTATTTGCATCAAGACCTAAAACGTTTCTGCAAAATTCAACAACCGCTAGCTGGAACCCGAAACAAATGCCCAAATATGGGATGTTATTTTCACGTGCGTATTTTATCGCAGCGATCTTCCCCTCAGACCCTCTTGGTCCGAAGCCGTGGGCTACTAATATCCCATCGACATCTCCTAAGGTTTCCAACAACTGTGGATCTTCTGCGTCAACTAGTTTTATACTAACGCCACAGTCAAGGTAGCTACCGGCGTGCCGTATGGCTTCCTTAATGCTGAGGTAAGCATCTTCAAACATATACTTGCCAACGATTGCGATAGACCTCGAACTCGGGGGGTATCTCATTACATCCCAAGGAAGCGCCTTTTTACTCTCAAACCCAAGCTGCTCTGTGAGATAGTCACCAAGACCCTCAAGTTCGAGCAATGATGGAACTTGATAAATATCGGGCACGTCATATGCGCTAATTACTGCATTTTTGGGCACATCACAAAACAGGGCGATTTTCGATTTAGCTTCCTTTGTTAGCGGGGTCTTGCCCCTCCCTACGATTACATCCGGATCCAATCCAAGCTCCCTCAGATTTTTGACTGAATGCTGCGTGGGTTTCGTTTTGTGGTCACCAGCGATATCTTGCGGGACAAGTGTTACGTGCACTACAAAAAGATGTTCCTCCTCACCGTGCATCTGCCTTATAGCTTCTAAAAAAGGCATGCTTTCGATATCACCAACTGTGCCACCAACTTCAATGAGGCAAACATCTACGCCGGCTGATTCAGCTACCTTTCTAATACTATCTTTGATTTCGTCTGTGATATGCGGGATAATCTGGACAGTAGTCCCAAGATAATCCCCGCGTCTTTCTCTCTCTATAACTGATTTGTAAATCTTTCCAGTTGTTATGTTGTGGTCACCTGTCAATTCGATATCCAGAAATCTCTCGTAATGTCCGAGGTCTAAATCCACCTCTGCTCCATCCTTCAACACAAAAACCTCGCCGTGTTGAAAAGGGTTCATAGTGCCTGCGTCTATATTTATATATGGGTCAATTTTTATTGCAGTGACCGTATATCCGCGATTAATTAGAAGCCTTCCCGAAGAAGCAGCTGTGATGCCCTTTCCAAGCCCACTCATCACACCGCCAGTGACAACAATATAACGCATTGGTTTGCCGATCTCCTTTTGTCGTAATTATTTGACTAATAAGCACTAATAGTAATTGCAGTTTATGGTAATAATAATTGACACACAATAGTGTCTCTTAACAATTCTGCAAGCCTAGAGCTAAACTGTAAGAATCAGGTGAATGTTTCGGTAACTAATCTATAAGTTTTGAAGTGTAATAAGCTATTACAATTACTATTAGCAGTCCAAGAATGACAGCCCCATAGTTTATCTTACCGGCTGCAAACGCTATGAGCGTTAGAATCACTCCTCCTACAATGAGAACTATCGGGAGGTTTGTCATAGCAAGATTTATCATAGCTCTTATTCTCTCAAAATCAAGTTTAAGTTGGGTCACCGAGACGCCCAGATTAATTGAAGGCATTCTTATTCTAGGTGACGGCGTTCTTATTCTAGGTGACGGTATTCTTATTTTAAAATTCGTGGCACTCCTGCTATTATAATTTAAGTGGCATAAACTCTCATCAATTTCAATGGTGTCAGACGACTCTTCATCGTCAATTTTCCCAATTTTCAATCCAAAGCTCTCCTCTATTGAACCGTAACCGGTTGATATCGTAATTTTACCCTCATGTAATTCATTACGATTTCGGGGGTTTGAGATCTTTAGCGTAAGTATTTCCGCGCTGTCTATGTATGGATTATTCCTATTGAACTTAACCTTGTCTTTGATGTCTCCCGATGATGACAGGTAAATATGAAGTGGGGCCTCATAGTTTATTACTTCTATATCAAGAGTGGTTTCCTCACCCGACTTTAATGGTATTTTAATTACAGGTTCTTCTATCTCTATTGAATGTATTCCCCTCTTGTTTATGTACACTCGCTGCATGTATCTATCTCATGTCAGGCGGCAATAAATTTGGGATTCCGTCGACTATCGGGTAGTTTTCATCACACGCTGCACAGTGAAGCGTACCTGATACAATCTCACTGTCAGCTTCCTTCTCAACTCTCACTGTTAGTGGGCCCTTGCAGACTGGGCATCGCAAAATTTTTAACAGCTCTCTTTTCATTAATTCCCTGTGCATCAATTGCGTTGTCTGTTACGTTCTTTTCAATTTCTCTTCTCTTAAATCAACTATCTCTGATATATCAGGACCAGTAGAAAGGAGCGTAAATGGGATCCCTATCTCCCTCTCATTTTGATCTACAAACGTCTTCACTTTTTGTGTTAGTTTCTCGAAGTCGTTTACCCCTTTCACAGTAGGGTCAAGTTTATCAAGTCCTGTAACTGCTATCTGGGTTGCGCCGTTGATCATCGCTGAATACTTCGCCATCTTTCGATCCCATAGTCCTATGCGCCGTGCTCGCCCCGTTACTGTGCCGAACTCTTCTATCTTAAGCCTTCTTACTTCCTCCTCGCTCATTTGGGTCTTAAATGGCCCCTCTCCAACACGCGTTGGGAATGCTTTAAAGACCACAATTGTCTCGTCGATCTTCGTTGGGCCCACTCCAATATCTGAGGCAATTTGTGAAGCCGTCGTGTCCTTTGACGTCACATACGGATAAGTCCCATAAAAAAGC
>CAYYMO010000186.1:0-7083 GCA_964472955.1 uncultured Methanomicrobia archaeon
TTAGAGAAGGGAATAATAACACCCCTCTCTAAATAGTAGTTTATTTTTGTTTCGTTGTTGGAGGACAGATAAGGAGATATGCCATCGCTATTCCAATTAACGCGAGTATCGCAACAGGATAAAACACCGCAACGTAACTGCCTACGATATCTCGCAACCTCCCCGCAAGCAAATTTCCAATTATAGCTCCAACACCATACGCTGTGAAAACTAACCCGTAGTTTGGTCCGTAATATTTAGTGCCACAATAAGCTGCTGTACACGCTGGGGCAATGGCCAACCAGCCGCCAAGACAGAGCCACAGTGCTGCGAATCCAGCTACGTATAGTGCTGTTGCGCCAGGAGCTGCGCCAAATCCCAAGAATGCTGCCGCCAGAAAGATAATACCAAAACTCAACATTGCCGTGTTCCGCGGGTTGATTCTATCAACGAGATACCCGAATATGGGTCTTCCAATTCCGTTAAATATAGCAAAAACGCCTGTTAAGGCAGCAGCCGTAGCTGCACTTAGCTTGAAGACCTCTTGTCCGACGGGGCTACTTATTCCGATTGCCATCAAACCTGCGAGGGTTCCAATGACGAAACCTAGCCATAGTCCCCAGAACCCCTTAGTCTTCACCATTTCAGGTCTTGAAAGATCTGCGCATTGAACCGCACTAGCTTTAGGTACCCAACCACTTGGCTTCCATTCAGCAGAGGGGAATCTTAACGGCAGCCCGAGGAGAACGATTAGGACTAGAAAGACAATACCGAGGTATCCTAAAGTGGGAAGTGCTCCATACGTGCTGATTGCGAAGTTAGCTAACGGTGCGGTCACGAGAGGGGATAATCCAAACCCCAAAACCGTCAGTCCGACCGCCAGTCCCCTCCTGTCAGGGAACCATCTTCCAGACACTCCTATAGGGGCGTTGTATGCAATGCCGACTCCGGCACCGCCTATTATGCCATAAGCCAATGTTAGCATTACCATACTCGTTGACTGGCTTGCAAGTATCCAGCCAATTCCAACCGTTATCCCGCCAAGGATCGTCAGATTCCTTGGTCCATATTTGTCTAGCGGCCCTCCAGCAAAGGGCATGACAAAGGCAAAAAGTGCTAGAAATATTATGAACGGCAGCAGGCTTGCTGTTGCGTCAACAGCGAACATTTTCTGCAGGGGTAACCTGAAAACACTCCAGGAATAAATGCTGCCTAAGCAGAGGTTAATAATTAAACCAAGTATGACAAATACCCATCTCCCCTTTTCTGCCGGCATTCCGAATAATTTCACTAGATGCTCTGGCTGCTCATTTTGTTCCATAATTGTTTTTACGTCGCTCATATGGACTACCGATTTATCACTATTAATCATTAATATATAAGGTTTATCCTTTGTTTAGGTCGTACATCAAGATAAGAATGACTACAATATGAGCTGCTCTTACATGATAAATTACGCACAAGCGGTACTTTCAAGTCAATAGAACTACTTGAAGTCACGAACTTATACAAAGAAAGCAGTCAACCACCTTCGTATTGAAGGATCTTGTTAATGTATCGTTATCCCGGAATCCCAAAAATTATAAGTACGACAACCAACTACAATTATTTGCACCGTCTGTAATTATTAATAGTTATAATTGGTGTTCCTTTTAAAGGGCTAAATGAGAAAGGTGGGATACCGTGGAAACCCAGAAAGAAGAAGACTTTACGTCAGTTCTGCTTCATGAACAACGCATTTTTAAACCTCGCGAAGAAGTGACGAGGACTGCAATCGTCAAAGATTGGGAAGCAGAATTAAAAGCTGGTGAAAATCTCGAGAAATATTGGGGGGAGAAAGCCCAGCTGTTTGAGTGGTTTGCCCCGTGGACAAAAGTGCTTGATGAGAGCAACAAGCCCTTTTACAAGTGGTTTGTAGATGGGAAAACCAACATAACGTACAATGCAGTAGACAGGCAAATCAAAACTGATAGACGAAATAAGCTCGCCGTGCTTTACGTTAATGAACGTGGCGATGAAAAAAAGGTAACCTACTATGAGCTCTATAGGGCAGTCAACAAGCTGGCAAATGCGTTAAAAAAGCTGGGGGTTAAAAAAGGTGATAGGGTGGCCATGTACCTGCCCCCCTGTATTGAATCAGTTGTATCTATGCTCGCATGCGCTAAGATTGGAGCTATTCATAATGTTGTATATGCGGGGTTCAGTGTCCACGCTCTGAGAGAACGGGTTAATGATGCAGATGCGAAGATTCTGATCACTGCGGATGGTACATTTAGGCGAGGGAAAATAATTGATTTGAAGCAAGTGTCAGATGAAGCTGTTTTGCAGTGTCCGACTGTAGAAACGACCATTGTAGTCAAACACGCAGGCAACCCGATTACGATGTCAGATCTGAGCGGAAAAGAGATACTCTATGACTCACTGGTGGAAGGAGAACCCGCGGAATGTAATCCTGAAATGATGGATGCGGAGGACGTACTTTATATTCTGTACACGTCGGGAAGCACGGGAAAGCCCAAAGGGGTAGTTCACGCAACTGGCGGCTATATGGTGCAAACCGCTACGACATTGCAACATGCATTTGACATACGTGAGGACGATGTATGGTGGTGCACTGCGGATATTGGGTGGATAACTGGGCACAGCTATTGCGTTTATGCACCATTACTCATTGGAACTACATCCTTAATTTATGAAGGCGCACCTGACTACCCAAATCCTGACGTGTTGTGGAGTATAGTGGAAAAATACGGAGTTACGAAATTCTATACAGCACCGACAGCAATTCGCCATTTAATGAGGTATGGCGATAAGTGGCCGCGATGTCGCGACTTGAGCTCTTTGAGAATTCTGGGGACGGTTGGAGAACCTATTAATCCAGAAGCATGGATGTGGTATTACACTAATGTAGGGAACGGACAGCGCCCGATCATTGATACGTGGTGGCAGACCGAGACGGGATGCTTCATGATATCTCCACTTCCGGTATCGCCGCTTAAGCCCGGCTCTGCAACGAAACCGTTGCCTGGAATAGAAGCTGATATAGTCGATATCGAGGGAAAGTCCGTGCCATTCGGAAAAGGCGGGTTATTAGTAATAAAGACCCCTTGGCCGGCGATGTTACGAACGCTGTATAAAGACCCTGACCGGTACATAAAAACGTATTGGAAGGTAGTGCCTGGAGACGTATATTGCCCAGGAGATATGGCACGAAAGGATGAGGAAGGGTACTACTGGATTCAAGGAAGAGCTGATGATGTTTTAAAGATTGCTGGTCACAGAATAGGAACGAGCGAAGTGGAATCCGCGTTTGTTACCCATCCTGACGTCTCGGAAGCAGCCGTGATAGGGAAGCCCGATCCGGTAAAAGGAGAGGTGATTAAAGCATTTCTCATCTTAAAGGAAGGGTGTGAGGAAAACGATATCTTAATAAACGAACTCAAGAAACAAGTTCGGCATGAACTTGGACCTGTTGCAGTTATTGGAGAAATAGTGTTTGTAAAAACGTTGCCGAAGACGAGAAGCGGAAAGATAATGCGAAGGGTACTAAAGGCGAGAGAGCTTGGCATCTCTGAGGGGGATGTTTCAACGTTGGTAGAGTAAATTATTCTCCCCCCTTTTATTTTTGTTCAATTACGAACAGAATTCTCAGGTTTGACATTCAGGTAATGATTACACTAAAAGTGGCCAAGCGTTTTTTGGAGTGGCTCGCCGGATAGATTAGAATCATTGTAACCGAAGTAGTTTAGCACCCTACCAACTGAGGGCAATATTTGGTGCGTCACGTAATAATCGACATCAATCTCTTTTTCTTCACCTTTTGTATCAACGAGCTTCCCATTCGTCTTGGTGAGTACATCAGCAGGATATGATCTATCACCAATCTTACCGCTTCCTTTTAAAACGATGTATGCGACTTTAGCACCTACTTCGGCGGATAGTCCATATTGCTTGGCTCTCTGAGCAGCCTTAACGTGTGCCTGCATGGATTCGTAGCTTGTAATTTTCTTTGTAAGCGTCTTATAAATTGTCAGTTGATCGAGTGGCACTTCGCCAGCTCGGAGTTTCTTTATGGTATCAGCCACGAGCCGTGCAGCTGCTTCCGGGTCCCGTTTTTTTAAGATCATACTGATAACTTCAGACTGCAAGTTTTTGGCTAGCGCGCACCAATCTCCTCTTCTGACTTCAAGACCTTTTATGACGATTTCTCCATCATCTGTAATTCCTGCGTACCGCTTCTTCTTTTCAGTGAAGAATATTGCAGTAAAATGTTCTTGTATATCCAAGCGAATTGGATATACTGTTGAGAGCTCATCAATAAACACTTGGACTCGTTTCATCAGCTCAGTCGTCATTTATTTCATCTTCTTCTATTGACATTAAAGGCTTTTAGATGATAAGTTATTTTTATTTATGTCTTACAACCATGATTCTTATTAGGTGTTAAACAACTTCATCGGCTACACTTCGAGATAAACTCAAGGCTTCAGTTATTCAGTAGTTACTATGATAAAAAAAATCATAGTACCTAGTCCGGACATCTTCAATAACCATTCGTACAATTAACCCTGTTATGAATGAACGTTAAAATTGGACATATAATCTTTTAACTAGCCCCAGCCACATCAACTATTGAAAAGTTCCGCCACTCTCTGAGCTACAGAGTAATAACCACATTTCTGATTCTTTACAAGGCCAGCACCTTGAACCGCTCTTTAAGATCATTTATCAAATCACTGTTTCATCGTTCGTTTGCGCACATAGATTTTTCATACTAGGATTTCTTTAGCTTGACGAATAAGCTGTCAGTATCGCCGTATATTACTTCAAGTCCGTGCTTGTCGGCCCGTTCAATTGCGTCTTGTATTATACTTCGTCCCCATGCCGTTGTAGCTTCTGCACACTCTCTACGATACCATTTAGCAGCGTGCCATCCCGTGTAGCCATAAAAAGCATTTGTCAAAATTTTGATCGCATTCTGGTGAATATCAAGCGTCGTATACTCGTACGAGTTTTTGTCGATTAGAGCCATTTGTTCCTTGACGGTCTTTCTCCTTTCAAGCAGATTTACTAATATTACTTTAAAAAATCCATCAGGTTTCTTTCTAAACCTGTATTCTGTCCCAGGAGCTTGATAAGATTCTACGTTTTCCTCCCCGCTCGGAATAACTGTGTCAGGTGATATGTTATAGTTAATCATAATCGACGGGTACATGGCTGAAAAATCGAGGCTTACCACATCTTCGTGGACCCCCTCTTTCGGAAAAAGCACAAATCCGCCTGCGTACGTACCCGTTCCCCCTCCTTTCGCCGGAACCAGCTCTCCGACTCTAGAAGCATCTGCAATCAAAAGCGATTCTACTTGTCTTCCTCTGCCCATCCTCGACACGTTGTCTAGCGGTTGTCTTACTATGCGCGCAAATTCGTATTGCAGTGGCAGGAGCCTCTCGGCAATCCCCCACGTGCTTACGACATCGTCTTTTGCATATTCAAAGAGCGTTTTTCTCAAGGTGCTGTCGCCCCAATACCGCGCCATATCCCACCCTGGAACTTCGGTCCTCTCAGATTTGCGCATAATTCCCATATATTCAGCTACGTTTTCAAGTTTTTTGATGTTCACTTCTCCGACGTCGCGCTTTGCAATTTTGTATAGGTCAACATTCGACCGTCCAAAAATTCGTGCTTCTTTAACTCCCCCTCCGGAGCTGAACTTCACTGAACCCCCATCTCTGCCAATTTTTAAAGGCTGTTTAAATTTGTCTGCGCGACTCTTTAGATACTGCCAGTCGAATTCGTCGGTATTATAGCCAACAATTACATCGGGGTCGTAATCTTCAACAAAAGCAATAAAGTCGCTGATAACTGTACGGTCATCTTTTTCATCGTCAATTGAAATACACTTAAGTTCATCACGCTGCGTGGCTATCGATATTATAATTATAGGATCCTTCTTAGGGTCAGGCATACCGCCGTGACTCATCATTTCACAATCGAAGGCCATTACTTTTAAATTAGGGTTTTTACCTTCAGGTACAGCCTTTATATTCTTTACGTCAACGGCGATATCGAAGTTTACGTCTTCACGATCCGCTCCTTCAATGAGAACTTTGTCCATTGGAATAAGCTGTCGATCGATTATGTAGCGAATGGCATACAATATATCTGCTTCACGGACCTCAATTCCAAGTCCCGCAACTTGTTCACGAAGCAGCGGTACGTGTTGTGGATGGTTGACATAAACTTTCATTACCTCGGTTGGGGTACCAAAATCTTGCTTTGTTACTTTTTCGACGCGATTCGGCCTAATTTCTTCGCCGCTTCTCTGGACCTCTACTGACAGTATTTCCGTTTCGTCATCCGTAATAGCGTAAAAATACGGCTCAAATTTTGGATCATAAGCAATAATGTTTTTTCCATCGGTATCCTTGAGCCACATACGAATTATTGCTCGACCTTCCTGTGTGATATAATCCACATCGATCAGGAAACAATTAAGTTGCATTCATATCGGATATAATTTGATGCTACATAAATATGTAGCAATGCGTCTTAGCTCTATGAGTAACAAGGTAATAGCAGTCTAGCAGAAAAAATTAAAAGAAAAATTCCATCTCTTTAGCGTTAATATCGTCTTTTGTAATAGTTCCCTCATTTAATATTGATTCCTTTATCAAAATATCAATATTTGACCTTACAGCGAGCGCAATGCAATCACTAGGTCTTGCATCGAGCTGCTTTTCGCTGCCATTTATCCGTATCGAAAGCGTAGCATAATAAATCCCATTTTCAACTTCGTCGATTACTACTTCTGCAATTTGGGCGTTGACGTTGTCTAATATTGATATAATCAAATCGTGAGTCATTGGACGGGAGGGCACCTCTCCATTCAAGGCGGCGTTTATTGACAATGCTTCTGAAATACCTATATAGATGGGCAAAAATTGGTGTCCATCAGCTGTCAAAAGAACGACTGGAGTGTGTCCTGTGGCTGTACCTACCATATAAATGCCTTTTACCTCCACAGGAATGATATCTTCTGCCACCGTTAATCATGCTACTCTATGATATATTAATTTGTTCTCAAACAAATCTTAAGAAATTAGT
>CAYYMO010000187.1:0-4530 GCA_964472955.1 uncultured Methanomicrobia archaeon
AATAAGCGCTAACAGAATCAGAATTGCAATTATTGCAATCCACGTTACTACTGTAGCCGCTTCGATACCTGCGATAAAGATTCCTGTTCCTAGTGGTCCGAATATCACGATAGCGAATAACCAGATTGCAAATATTACGACTAAGTACACGATAAGCTTAGGCAGGCTGGCGTAAAACTGTTCTTTAGACTCTCTATTTAGCTCCTCATTAACCACCATTATATGACCTCCCTTGATCCAACTATTTCTTATAACCAATTGCCTTTTATAATTAAAAGGCTTATCCGATGTTTCCGCAAAATTGATCCCAGCAACCAAATATATTAATCGACATCCCTTACTAGTCGTCGATCTAATATCTCTGAGTGGTGGAATTCCATCGAGCGATAAAGTATCATTACACCATTACTGAGATAAATAAGGCTAATTTCACCTAACAACCTTGAAATAGTATCATAACGTATAATTGTATGGGGCATTCTTTGCAGAGAGACGAGCGCGATCTAGCTAAATTTGCAGCAAAATGCTATTATGGCATAGTGGAAAATGATTGCAAGATCGAAGTTTTTGACAATTTTAACAACAAGATGCCAAGTGTTGGTTTTATAAACGATATGCAAAAAGAGCTTCAAAACTGGTGGACATATAATATCGGGACGAAGTCAAAAGTTGCACGTTTATCTGAAACCGACTTCATTCATCACGTTAATATGCTAAGAGCAAAAAATGGCTCGCCACCGATATCCACAGACGGAGGTTTGCATAAAAAGTGGATGGAATACGTGGTGTCAAATGACCCACACGTCTTTCTAGTAGTAATTAAATGTGAAGAGACGAAGCTTGTCCTCGTGAATACCAAGGTTGTCGCTCAAAGCAGAAGCTAGGGCAAACCTATTCCTATGTTGAGGGCTCTCAATTCATTTGTCTCATATAAATTAAGGCAGTTTTTATTGTTAAATCTTGGAGACAACTGTGGGCAGCGTAGAAGAGCAAATTAATGAAATAGTAAAGGAGATAAGAGAGACCCCGTACAATAAGGCGACCCAACTGCATATCGGACGTCTTAAAGCTAAACTTGCTAAGCTTCGAGAAGAAGCTGTGCGATCAACTGCCAAAAAAGGATCTGGTTACTCCCCTAAAAAAGCAGGTGATGCTACGTGCGTTCTAGTAGGATTCCCATCGGTAGGAAAATCAACGCTTTTAAATGTTTTAACTAATGCTAAGTCCCTTGTCGGAGCCTACGATTTTACGACTTTGAATGTGATACCCGGCTCGATGGCGCACAAAGGTGCTCACATCCAAATTTTCGATGTACCAGGATTGGTAAGCGGCGCTGTTTCGGGAAAAGGCAGAGGAAAAGAGGTTATTTCAGTAGTTAGGAACGCAGATCTAATCTTACTGGTGATTGATGTGTTCAGCGAATACCAGATTCAAATACTGAAGGAAGAATTGTACGACGCAGGCATTAGATTAAACGAGCAACCCCCCAACGCTACCATAACTAAACGGGCAAGAGGGGGCATCACAATCAACAAGACACTACACTCAGAACTCGACGATAATATTATCAAGGCTATTTTGAGAGAATATAAAATCCATAATGCCGATGTAATTTTACGAGAAGATATGCCAGTTGAAAGATTTATTGATGCGCTAATGACGAATAGACGGTACCTGCCGTCGATTACTGTAGTTAATAAGATAGATCAACTTGATGATGACTTGCAGTTCGGTGATATCGGCATAGCAGCTAAAGAGAATACTAACATCGATAAGCTTAAAGACCTAATGTTTGAGAGGCTTGCGTTTATAAGAATTTATATGAAACCGCCTGGAAGAAATCCAGATCGTTTAAATCCGCTTATCTTGCGAAGAAACGCAACTGTTGAAGATGTTTGTAGCATTCTCCACAGAGATTTTTATCGAAAATTTAAATATGCGCAAATATGGGGAAAATCTGTCAGATTTCCAGGTCAGAGAGTTGGAACAGATCACGTGCTCTGTGACGAAGATGTTGTGACTTTAAATATACAAAAATAGGGCGAGTTTACGTAAAAAAGTCTAAAGCAAGAATTAGATGGCGGAATGAGCATCACCTATTAGCAAAGTTTCTTATATTTATGGCTGTCCCGATAGAGTCATATTTCCGATCTCATTGTTAACAAATAATTACATTTATATGAAAATAGCAAGGTTACTGGTTAACAATGGAGCTTAATATATCCGATGACTTCAGCGTTGATCCATCACATATTGTAACGGAAAGGACGGCCATTATAGGTCAAAGTGGAAGTGGGAAGAGCTATTTAGTTAGCGTTATATGCGAAGAGCTAGCCTCAAATGACCTAGGATTTGTATTGCTCGATACAGAAGGAGAATACCATGGACTTTCCAAATTCGGTAATATAAGATTAATCAAAGAAACGGAAGAAGTTGAGGATATCAGTGCAGACGAAGAGAATATCAAGCGGATCATACAGGACTCCCAGAAGATAATATTAGATGTATCCGAATCGGACAAAAATACGGTAAATGAATTTCTCACAGGTATATACAGTGTAGCGACAGAATTGTTTAAAGAAAATAAATCAACGCCATTTTTGTTAATCATTGAGGAGGCGGACATATATATCCCCCAAAAAAGAACTGGGGGTCTCGAAATTTTGCAGACGATAAGTCGAAGAGGGAGAAAGAGGGGGTTAGGAATTCTCTTAGCCACACAGAGGCCTGCACTTGTGAATAAAAATGTCCTAAGCCAATGTAATAATGTCTTTATCGGTAAACTAATGTTGAAAAATGATCTAGATTCTGTACGTCTATTTTTTTCATCAATGGATGAAGTGAAACAATTAACCACTTTAGAGCCGGGATACTTCTATGTTCAAGGGTCTATTTCCGATCCGATGTTTATAAAAATCAGGGCGCGGAAAACGCGTCACGGTGGAAGCACGCCAAAAATCCCAATCCGCATCGCCACCGAAAAAATCCCCGCTGATTCAAGCAACGAATCCAACGGCATTAAAAACGTGAGTACTGACGAGGAGCAAAGAATAAGAAGGGCAATTAATTCTATAAAATCCGGAAAGTACGGGACGTACATTGATTTCAGAGAAACTCAAGCTTTAAAATCAATTATCGATAATAGACAAAAGCAGCATAAGCTTTTTGGTAAATATGAAACCATTGGGAGTGTAAAGCCTGTAATGTCGCCTCACTTTCTTTTGCAGATACGAGAGACAAAAAAGAAGGTAATAGGTAAAAAATCCGACAACTACAAAGTGCTCGTAAATAGCTTTACAGGCGATATTTTAGATTCCAACGGCGAAGTACGCTCTCAGAACGTAACACAGCTGTTTGATCTTAACCAGCTTCAATTGCAAGTGATGAATTTTATACGTAACAACAAAAAAGTTACAATGATGAAATTGAAAGAAAATCGTTCAACGAAAGGTCTTAAACTCGCTTTAAGAAAGCTTGAAGATGCGCACCTTATTGCGATGAAGGATGGCTATTTCTTGTCCTTGTACGAAACAAAGACAAAGTCGCTCAAATCACAAAGTGTTAGCGATCTAAAAACTATTGAAGGAACGGACCACCATGCCGAGAAACTCAAACCTTCTGCGACGAAGTTGCAAAATATCATAAAAGAGATTTATCCTGGCTGTGAGGTAACGGATATCAATTTGATATATTCCCCATTTTTCGACATTGTTTATTCAAATGGAAGCGCTGAACGGATTTTACGGATAAATGCTCTATCTGGAAAGGCCGTATAATATCTCAGATATGCAAAAACTTGGGAATTTGCCTATATTTGCTTATCTTTATTTATGGGCCCGGTTTCTGGCTGGAAGTTTGAGTTAGCCAATTATCTTAATTGACGCATTTTTCAAGTTGTTTCTCGCCGATAGATTTAACAGAAGCGGGGTGATCGACTCTGCCATGTATGATGCTTCTAACGGACCTCCATCGAGAGGATTAAGTCCACGTATATCTTTTACTAGTTCAGTAATGATCGTCTTTGGGTCGTTCTCTCCGCAAGTTATTACATCAAGCCCTAAATCATCATTTAGGTCAATTAAGCGCGATGCGGGGACGGTATGAAACGCTGAAACTACCGGAACGTCCGGGATTATACTCTTTATCTCCATAGCTGCACTCCCGTATTTTTGAGGGGGGGTGTACCGCATAAAACCATTTTTTACCATGGGAACAACCGGTGACACCACTATCTGATCTCTGCTCAAATAATTCTTGATTGATTCAATGGTAGAAATTGCATAGTCGTAATGCAGTGCTACTACTATAATCTCACAACTTTTCACTGCCTCCGTTGTCCCCGCTCCAGAAAGTTCACACGAAATACCGCTGTTCATGAGATCGTCGCCACAGGAAGTTGCTGCTTCCTCAGCTTTTTCTACACTCCGCGATCCTATCGTTACATCGTGTTTATACGCCCAACGAAGTGCTAAGCCTTTTCCGATGTGACCAGTTCCTCCAAGCAAAGCAATACGCATTGTGAACACCTAT
>CAYYMO010000188.1:0-7348 GCA_964472955.1 uncultured Methanomicrobia archaeon
TAAATTGAAGGTTTACGAAGTTGGAGAGAGAAAACTTGTTAAGATGATTTCTGGACTAATCGAGTGTGAAGCTGCCATTTGTCCGGGAAGCGACGACTGTGCTGCGATTGAGTATGGTGACCAATACGTCGTCGTAACAACTGATATGCTACACCAGAAGGCACACTTTCCTCGTGAGATGACCGGGCATCAGATCGGCTGGATGGCAACTGCGGCAAACCTTAGCGACATCGCTGCTATGGGAGCGACTCCCATAGGCGTGACAATGGCGGTTGGCATTCCTAAAGACGCTGAAGTTAACTTCGTGCTCGATTTAGTAAGGGGGGTAAATGAGTGCTGCAGGAAATTTGGCACATACCTCCTTGGTGGCGACACTGACGAACACGATGAGATCACACTCGTAGGAACCGCTCTCGGAAAGGTGGATAAAGGTAAAATACTGACAAGAGGCGGTGCTCAGGTGGGTGATGCAGTGTGCATAACGGGAGAGCTCGGATTAGCCGCGGCAGGTGTAAGGATCTTACTTCAAGGTCTAAAGGTGGCTGACGCTATAAAAAATAACGCAATGAAGAGACTGTTTGAGCCGGAACCGAGAATCATGGAGGGTATGAAATTGGCAGAATTGAGCGTTGTGACATCCCTCATAGATACGAGCGATGGTCTTGCAGTATCTCTTTATGAGCTTTCAAAGGCAAGTACAGTAGGGTTCCACATAGTTTCGGAGAGACTTCCGATTAGCGAGGAAGCCAAATCAATAGCTAAAGACAGGTGGGACTTGCTCACGTTGTCCGTTTACAGGGGAGGTGACTACGAACTCCTTTTCACTGTTCCAGAGAGATTGCTCGGGAGAATTCCAATTCCTTATACCGTAATCGGCAGGGTGATAGAAGAGGGGATGAATCTCGAAGTTGACGGCGTCGTTTACAACTTGAAAGAAGAGGGATACGAGCACCTTTCAGCTACCTCGCCTAAACTCTGACTCTCTCTACCCACATAGAGTTATCTCATTCGGGAGGGAGTGCCGAACACCTCAGAGGAGATCCCAAGACCGGTGCAGTTATTGTATAAAATTGACGAAAGGATTGCCACCACTTTTTCATCTTGTAAAACGGGGGAACCACTGTCGCCAGGGTAGGGCATGTTGCCGCATGGGAATGCAAATCGGTTTAAGTTCCTTCCTGTGTCTATAACCCGGCAATCGATCTCCCGCTCATTTGTCATGAGTCTTGCAGGGCCAAAATAAGCATAGCCGATCTCAGAAATCTTTGCGTAGTTGCGTGGAACTTCAATAATGGCGAGGTCATAGTCGTTTATTAGTTTTATAACCTTGCTTTCATGGCCGTCGACTTTTACTTTCGTTCCTATCCTGCCGTTTCCGTATCGTATGACGTGCCCCGCAGTTATTGCACAGATCTTGCCACCGTAATTTATTATCGCGCCTATGGTACCTCTAATTTCCTCGCTCTTTACGATGCAGCCTTCGGTAATCACCGTACATCCTTTGACCTGAGCATCCTAATAAGGTTATCTGCGCCTTCAAACCCCAACGTTTTTTGGCTTCCGTGCATCATGTCAATGTGGTCTATTCCAAGACTTACTGCCATTGGCTTTTCGAGCATGCCGCCTATTATGAGGTTTATCTCCAGGTCATTGAGCTTTTCAATAATCGTCTCCTGCTCAGGCTCTATCAATACCTCGCATTCATCGCTCAACAGACGATCAAGCTTCTCTCTGGTATTTGAATCGAAATCAACAACTACTAATTTAGGCGCCATCCCTATTTCACCTAGGAAGTTCGTCATTGAGACGGCGCGGGTAGGGCCCCCTATCACGGCCACCCTCTTATCGGCAAGATGTAGTTCTTCGTAATGCTTCGGCAAGAGGTGATCGAGGTTTACGCATAGTCCGCGAGCGTCGCCCACACGTGCGAGAAAGTGCTTCGTTGCTTCGTGCCCTATCGGTATCTCTTCAACGATGTAGGGCATTCCCAACTTTTGTTCAAGGAGTTCTGCAGCCTCCTTTCCGGTAGCCTCACACACTACGATGTTTAAAGCAGCGGACCCCAACTCTTTAATCTGTTGTAAGGTCGCATCTGCTGTCAGAACGGCGTTTACTCTAAGACCTGCGAGGGCAAGCAATTTTTTAAGCTCCTTAAGGTCAGGGCCGCCTCTGAGCATCCCTATTAGATTTACTGCAGAGCGATCGATGTTGTCAGGATCCTGCACGAGTATACCGACAAGCCGTTTGAGCGTGTCACTATAACCGGTCCTATAGTCACCCTCAAAACCCCCAGATTCGATTCCTATCACCGTTGCGCGAGTAGCAACGTCTTGAACGGCTCTTTCTACGTCCTCACCAATGATGCTGGAGGCACAGCATGATAACACAGCGAGGAGGTCCGGGGTGAGCTCGGTGTCGAGTTCCTCTATGGCTTCTTTGAGTTTCTCTTCAGCTCCGAAAATGACATCGTTTTCATCCATGCAGGTTGAATACACATTCGACGGTTTATCCCCGCGCATTCCCATTATGTAATTTATGTGATATACGCACCCCTTAGGTCCGTGGACGATGATTGCGCTGTTTTTTATGTTGCTAATCGCCTTAATCGTCCCAAACAGCCGACACGTGCCGCGGGGGATTTTAACCGCTTTTTTTGTCAATGTCTGCGCTCCTCGATTTTTTATTCAACACTTATTATAATATTTGTGGGTGTTGCTTATAAGGCCATCGTCCAATATTGTAGCGTAAAAGCATCTCTAGCACGTCACGTTCACCTCATATTTACCTCACGTTTTGTAAATATGCTGCATTGCAGGAACCAAAACAAGGGGGAACAATGTCGTCGTCAAAAGGTAGTGGGGATTCAAACGGGTCCTGATTCCACAGGATGTTCTCCTGCAAAACAGGAGATCTGGTGCATTGAAGAGCGTGAGACAGCAATAAGATAAGGTATAGTAAGCAAGGGATGAGTTCGATTGAATTGGTCGGACAGGCCGCGACGCAAGCGCCAAAGTGCCTACATCTTTCTACGTTTATAGCGATCATCTTGCATCACCTTGCGGGAAACGTTGGTAGGTACTACTTGCAAGCTTAAAAACGTGACAAATATTGGACGGAGCGTACCGAACGCGAGCTTATAGGGCTACTGCGCGACGCGCAACGAATCTAGAAGTAACGCCCGGAATTCACCGCAATTAGAGAGATAAAAACGTGATTATGACCAACAAGTATACAAATAGTGATTTACATAAACGTGAGTATCTTACGTTTCACACAGGAGATAATCATATGGCAAGTGCAAAAGTGTCAGCATCTGACGTGTTCTTTGGTGTAGCCGCGCCACCGGAACACTCATTTCGGAATAAAATTTTAGGGCTCATATCACTGCTAGCGCCAGGAATTGCTATCGCAATTTTGCCACTTGTAATAGGTGTAGCAGCGCTACAGGGCGCGAAATTTGCTGACCTTCGGCTTCTGCAATTGCTTGTCATCATGTTTCTCGTGGCCGGCGTCGGAAATATGACAAACGACATCGTCGATGCAGAAAGGGACAAAAAGAAGTATCCGCTACGCCCGCTCGCGACCGGGCTGATCTCGAGATCCGGGGCCATACTCTATACCGCGATTTTGTCTGCAATATGGATCGCGATGGCAATAGTAAGCTTTAACTCGCTTTTCCTGGCACTGGTGATAGTAGGGCTTACGTTGAACTACGTTTACTCTCGTTATCTGCGCGACAACATCGGATATCTTACGGTATTCTTGCCTCAGGCGTTAGTTCCTGTGGCAATATGGAGTGCTTTTTCCCCAGGAACCATCGCAACTCCGCTCCCGTGGCTCTTATCTCTTTTTATGGTGGTATACACACCGGTGGTACAAATCACGCATGAGGGATTAGACCCAACCATTCCCGCCCTTTTCATCCGGCCTCGCCCCACTTCGGAGAGGGCGCTCTACGTAGCGTCTGTCATCGCCGTGTTTTTCGTCGGCATAGCGATCCTAATGAATGCACCGTTATCATGGCTCTTCGTGGTGGTATTAGCGGTGTTTACGGCAGCCTTTTTAACTCAGGCAAGAAACTTGGGGGACAATAGGACTCGTGAAAAGCTGCAAACAGGGTTTAAGATGACAATAGTGGGCCGCTATGTTTTTTGGTTGAGCATTGCAATCTTTGCAGCCTTTGCATGGATCAAGTAAATCCATACCGTCCGAACGAGACATCGAAGTGCATAACCGAGTCGTCAACATTATAAAGGTGAAGGGAGGTAAGCAACGCCGGACATTAGGCGGGTGCATCTCCTCCTCGGGCACAGCAATCTCAACACGACGTCGACCTATCTAAGATTTAAGACAGCAGACCTAGTGGAGACGTATAATAGAATTGAATTTTGATGCCAAGCACGTTTTTATGTATATCGATCACAGAGGCTTTTTTGTAACACCTTTTTAATGGCTGTCTCTGCGCACTTCAATTGTAAAAATATCTACTTAAGTAAAGGAGGGCACAAAGGTTCCATTATTAACCAAGAAGCGCTATGCACATAACAACTTGCGAAAATATATATACTTCTCATTAAACAGGGAACACATATGGCAAATGCAAAAGTGTCAGCAGCTGACGTGTTAATGCTCAAAATGGCGCCTGCTGAGCGCTCATTTCGAAATAGAATTATCGGGCTCATAGCGCTGATGGGGGTGGGACTTGATATCTTAGTTTTGCCATTTGTAATTGGCACAGCGGCATTATCAGGCGCGAGCTTTACTGACCTCCGGCTTCTACCATTGTTTTTCATAGTGTTTGTCGCGGCTGGCGTCGCAAATATAACAAACGACACCATCGATGCAGAAAGGGACAAAACGAAGTGGCCACAGAAGCCGTTATCTACTGGGTTGATCTCGAAATCTGAGGCCGTACTCTACGCGGTGATTTTGTCTGTAATAGTAATTGTTTTAGCGATAGTGTTCTTTAACTGGCTTCTCTTAGCATTTGGGGTGTTAGTGATTACGCTGAACATCGTTTATTCGCGATATCTGCGCGATAACGTCGGGTATCTTACGGTAATCTTGACTCTTTTGTTCATTCCTGTGGGAGTATGGTGTGCTTTCTCCCCCGAGACCGTCTTAACTCCGCTCCCGTGGCTTTTGGCTCTTTTTTTGGTAGCATTCCAACCCGCGATACAAATCACGCATGAAGGATTAGACCCGAACATTCCCGCCCTCTTCATTCGGCCCCGCCCCACTACGGAGCAGGTGCTCTACATAGCGTCTGTCATCGCCGTGTTTTTCGTCGGCATAGCGATCCTATTGTATGTACAGTTATCGTGGCTCTTTGCAGTGGTATTAGCCGTATTTACAGTGGTCTTCTTAACTCTGGCAAAAAATGTGGGGGAAAATAGGTCTCGTGAAAAGCTAGAAACTTCGTTTAAGATTACAATGGTCGGCAATTTCTTTTATTGGTTAGCCATAGCAATCTTTGTATGGATGAAGTGAGGGTATTGCGGCCAAAATAAAACAAAAAATGCCCCTTTTAATCTACCATCAAAGACGTGTCACAGATTGAGAGCTCGTGGCAGCCGGAACGAGGGATTTATTTTGACCGGATATTTAGAGTCACCCGGACATCTTTCATACCACTGCAAGCATTCTCTCACATTCCGAAGCGATGTTGCTTAATGTGTCCATACATTTCTTACAAATAGTAATCACATCTGTTTTGAGAATATCGTCTCAGAGTGCCTATCACATCAGTATAACGTTAAAATAGAGCACACTTTGTGTTTATCTACGTAGAGATACCCTGGCCGCTGACTCCATCAACTCTATCGGCGCCTCGAAGCCAGTCCATATTTTGAACGCCGCAGCCCCTTCGTAGACGAGCATTTTAAGGCCATCAATAGTCATGCATCCAGCTTTACGAGCCTCCTTCAATAACTCCGTCTCAAGTGGGCTATAGACTATGTCAAAGACCACGAGCTCTTTGTGCATCTGTTCTGCCCGCACGAGAGTCTGTCCCTCAGCGACTCTGTGCATGCCGACAGACGTCGTATTTATAAGCACCTGCGCCTCGTCGATGACACTGTTGACCTCGTCAAGGCCGAGTGGCTCTATATCACCACACCCACAGCTGATATTCTCGGTTATCATTTTTTCAGCGAGAATTACTGCGCGGTTTTTCGTTCTATTTGCTACAAGCACTCGCGCGCCTTCGGTTAACAGCTGTGCAGCTATTGACTTTGCAGAGCCTCCTGCACCGAGCATAAGTACATTCGAGTCCTTGACCCTCACTCCCGCTTCCTTTAACGCTCTCACGGTGCCTATTCCATCCGTGTTATATCCATTTCCTTTGCTGTCTATCGTGTTAATCGAGCCTAAGCGCCTCGCCCAAGTATCGGGATTTACATACTGGAGGGCAAGTTCTTTGAGCGGCATCGTCACGTTTAACCCACCAAATCCAAGTGCGACCGCTCCTTTTATTGCTTTTTCTGCACTTTGTATTCCCACATCAAAGGCGTGATAAACGCAATTAAGTCCTAGCTCTTTGAAGGCGGTGTTGTGCATTATAGGAGAGAGCGTGTGCCCTACAGGACTTCCTATGAGTGCGTAAACTTGAGTTTGTGCCAAGTATTGATCTCGTTGCATGCTTGCTCCACTTTCATGTTCGTGTTCGTGTTCGTGTTCGCTGCCTGATGTTTGAATTAGCTCGAAAATCTCTGATCCTTTTGACATGTGTCATCTCCTCAAAGATTAGTAGGTAGGACTTTGTAGCCGTTCTTTGCTCTGCATGTCGTTCCGAAAGTCTAATTATTTGGCCCGTTTAATCACCTACTACAGTAGAATCTTATTTTATTTTTAGCGTATTTATAGATAGTGGCAATAATGAGCAGAACGTTCTAAGCCCCGATCCTCTATGTCGTCTGACGTGGCGTGCTATCTGATACTTCGTGTTCTAGTAGTATTGAAATTTCACAGCTTATTCTTCAAAATAACTACACTTTAGTGATAAATCAGTAAAAGAACTTGTTATTAGGGGCTATATTCGGATTGGAACGAACCCCTCAGTGCGCGTGTGTCCTGTTTAGGCAAATTTGTCAATAAACGATCCCCTATTGTTGTATGTCTAGAAATAAGGGACGAGAAGCTGCATAGAGAATGGTAACGCTTAAACGAGCCTCTTCTCACCTGTGATTCTCGTGCTATACATAGAAACAGTTAATCAGTTCTTTAATATTCGCTGTCTTTTCTTGTAAATTAAAAATGAGATTAAGGATAACAAATAGGGTCAATTTATATCCCCGCTCGCATATTTACGTGTTTTTCAAATGTGTGGCGATAAAATGAAAAAATACCT
>CAYYMO010000189.1:0-5402 GCA_964472955.1 uncultured Methanomicrobia archaeon
GAGTTTAGGCGAGGTAACTGAAAGGTGCTCGTACCCCTCCTCCTTCAAATTGTAAACGACGCCGTCAATTTCGAGATTCATCCCCTCTTCCATCACTCTGCCGATTATTGTATGCGGAATTGGAACGCTTTCGAGCGATCTCTCTGGAGCAGTGAAAAGGAGTTCATAGTCACCTCCCCTGTAAACTGACAAAGTGAGCAAGTCCCACCTATCTTTAGCTATCGATCTGGCCTCCTCGCTAATCGGAAGTCTTTCCGAAACTATGTGAAACCCCACTGTACTTGCCTTTGAAAGCTCATAAAGGGATACTGCAAGACCATCGCTCGTATCAATGAGGGATGTCACAACGCTCGATTCTGCCAATTTCATGCCCTCTATGATTCTCGGCTCCGGCTCAAATAGTCTCTTCATCGCGTTATTTTTTGTAGCGTCAGCCACCTTTAGATCTTGAAGTAAGATCCTTACACCTGCCGCGGCTAATCCGAGCTCTCCCGTTACGCACACCGCATCACCCACCTTAGCACCGCCTCTTGTCAGTATTTTATCCTTATCCACCTTTCCAAGAGCGGTTCCTACGAGTGTAATCTCATCGTGTTCGTCAGTATCGCCACCAAGGAGGTATGTGCCAAACTTCCTGCAGCACTCATTCACCCCCTTGACTAAATCGAGCACGAAGTCAACTTCAGTGTCTTTAGGAATGCCAACTGCCATTGTCACGCCTATGGGAGTCGCTCCCATAGCAGCAATGTCGCTAAGGTTTGCCGCAGTTGCCATCCAGCCGATCTGATACCCTGTCATCTCACGTGGAAAGTGTGCCTTCTGGTGCAGCATATCAGTTGTCACGACGACGTATTGGTCGCCATACTCAATCGCAGCGCAATCGTCGCTTCCCGGACAAATGGCAGCTCCGCACTCGATCAGTCCAGATATCATCTTAACAAGTTTTCTCTCTCCAACTTCATAAACCTTCAAATTAACCACATCAAGGTAGCTCTTTATACCCAATAACGGCTTTTAGTATCCTATAGAGTTGCCACGATATAAGGTCGATTCCATGAAGATTGCGCCAAAATGCATTCCGTGTCTGATCTCACGGGTCCTGTACGAGTCACAACTTTCGACTGATGATAGCAGAACGCAGCTTAAGGCCTTGGACGCAGCGATAAGAGCAATATGTAGTATGGGGTTTAATGTGCCCATCTCCGTTCTCTCAACGCAGGTACATCGTGCTGCATATCGGGCTCTCGGAGACGACGATCCGTACAGAGATGAGAAAAAACTCGCCAATGAGACGGCGTTCAAGCTTCTACACAAGGTCAAAGAAGTGATAGAACTGAGCGAAGATAAGTTCCGTAAGGCAGTGATTGCCGCGATAATAGGAAACACATTTGATTTTGGAGTTCTCGGCTTTGAGGTCGATGTTGAGAACTTCGAAAGACAGGTTGATGCGATCTACAAGCATGGGCTAGACATCGACGATACTGATGATATAAGGAAGATGCTTGATAACGTCGTGTATATTGCTGATAATGCGGGTGAGATTATTTACGACGGTCTGCTGATAGAGCAGATAAAAAAACTAGGGGGTAATGTGACACTTGTTGTGCGGGGCGGCTACATTCTCACCGACGCGACGATTGAAGACGTTTGGGAGTTCGGACTTGAAAAAATTGCCGACAGGGTGATAACTACCGGCACAAATGCAGTTGGTCTGAATATCGAAGAAGCATCAAAGGAGCTTACAGAGGTACTCCCAAGAGCATCGCTTATCATAGCAAAGGGGATGGCGAATTTTGAGATGTTATCAGAATACAGCTTTAAACCTATCGCGTATCTAATGATGGTGAAATGCACGCCAGTCGCAGAAGCAGTGGGAGCAAGAAAGGGGGATGTCATAGCCAAGCTAGTAACGTAGGTAGGTGGAGCACTGTTACGTTGAGAAAAGAAACGCTACCGTGTTGTTCAACATGTGCAGCGTTATTGGCGCCACTAAATTGCCCGTCTTTTCGTACACATAGGCGAGTGCAACGCCAATAATAAACAGCCAAAGTAATGCCCGCGGCTCGAAGTGTAATAAGGAGAAAAGAGCGGCATTTAACCCTATAGCGTAGAACGGTTTAAACCTATCTCTGAAGGCTTTGTAGAGGTACCCTCTAAAGACGACCTCCTCAGCGATGGGAGCTACGATCGCGCCAGAGAGGAGAAGCAAAGGCACCAAGTTCGGAACCATTGCCGACTCTGACAGCGCATGCTGCGTTGGATCAACTCCAACTCTCTGCTCTATGGGATAAGAGATGCTTGTGATAATTAAGACCGTGGCAGCGTACCCAAAAACGCCATACAGCACAGCTTTTGGGATGTTTTTCGTGGAGAAGCCTAGCAGAGATATCGGCTCGTCATAGTAAATTCTCACAACGAGCAATACGAGCACAATTGCTACTACATTTGCTATTATAACCGACCAGAGAGTAAACGGTCCGATAATGTCAGGAGATCCCGATCTAACGCTGTTTATGGTGACCCCAACGAACGTCAAAATGGATCGTAAGAAAATTGGTGCGCCAACTTGAACTCCCAGGTACAGTACTATACCAAGAATTATTGACCACTCTTTCCGGCGTCTGAATCGTGGGGTATAGACGTCATAGGGACTCTTCGGATGAAATTCGTCCCAATCGATTGACTTAGAATCGGCCTCTTCTTCTCGATTCATGCTGGTAGCTACTTTTTTAACTGTAAATGTTACTTGCAGTTATAAGCTCATCCTTCATTAAATTAACATCAGATGCATTAACATTATTATAAAAATCTTCAATAAAATTTATAAAAAGTGTATTAAAGCTTTCGACGGTATATTTAAGAGCTCAGAATTACATGTTATCTTCGGAGTCATGACAAGCACACACAAGGTGATAATTACATGAAAAAATCGTACGGTCGCGACACGAGTCTTTCAGCCCGCATGCTGCTGACCATGCTGCTGTTAGGGGTGGTCTACGTCGCGTTCTTCGGCATCGTACTGTTCTATGTCCAAAGCTTGGTTTTTGTGCTGTTCTTTGCAGCGCTACTACTTGGCTCACAGTATTACTTTTCGGACAAAATAGTGCTTGCCGCAAGCGGTGCGCATATTGTCAGTGAGAGCGAATATCCTCAGCTTCATAGCACAATAGAACGCCTTAGCGCCATGACAGATATGCCAAAACCGAAAGTGGCCGTAGTAAATAGTCAGATTCCAAACGCATTCGCAACAGGTCGTAATGAGCAGCACGCGGTAGTAGCAGTTACTAGTTCGCTTCTAGAGAAACTTGACCAGCCCGAGGTCGAAGCGGTTCTTGCCCACGAAATATCCCACGTAAAAAACAAGGACATGCTAGTTATGACGCTTGCAAGTTTCGTGACAACGGTCGCTGGACTCTTCATGCGCTGGTTCTGGTTCATTGGAGCTGGTGGAGGCAATAGGAGGGACAACACGTTTCTCGCTTGGATCGGGCTAGTAATAATATGGCTTGTAAGTTTCCTCCTCATAAGAGCACTTTCACGATACAGAGAATATGCAGCTGACAGGGGCTCTGCAATAATTACCGCTCATCCGGCGAACCTCGTAAGTGCACTGCTTAAGATAAGCGGGTATATTGCGAGGATCCCGACAGATGATATTCGTAAAGTGGAAGGAATAAGTCAATTCTTCATTATACCGGCAGTTTCCAGAGGGTCTATACTGAATATTATTTCAACCCACCCGCCAATTGAAAAAAGGATTGAAAGGTTGAGACAAATGGAGGCTCAGTTAGCCGGTCCACAAAACTACTGACTTTATGTACGCGAAAGAGCCGGTTGCAATGAAGGCAGATTAATGGTTGAAAATTTGCGAGTTTAGGATTTGCACGACTTCGGCCATATCTCGGATCTCGAAGTCTGGTTTTATTCCGTATCTCGGTAATCTCCTCCTCTTGTTGTACCATACTGACTTAATGCCAGCTTTTTTTGCTCCAAGCACATCTGAGGTCAAGGTATCACCTATGAAAGCTGTTTGCTCCTTACGGACCCCTACTCTCCGTACAGCTTCCGAGAAAATTCTTGGATCAGGCTTGTAGACATTGAGATCTTCAGAGGTAACCACAACGTCAAAAAACTCTTTTACGCCATTCATGTGTTCAAGAAGCTCTTCTGTGTCCCCGTTCGAGACCAATCCCATATCATAGCCCTCAGAGTGTAGGACCCTCAAGGTCTTCTTGACACTGGGGGTCACAGCAGCAGCTTCATCTAACATCATCTTATAAACGGTATTTAATTCCTTTACCTTATCATAAGTCAAGGCTATTCCGTATCTGCTAAGGACTCTCTTCGTGCTAATTCCGAAGAGTTCTCTCACGTTTCTGAACTCACCGCAATATTCATTGATGTCACTAAACGCTCTCTCAAACTCTACATTCCAGTAGCTGTTGAACTCATCCGGATCTATGTTCCTGCCATTCTTGGTGCCACATTCATTAAGTACGTATTCTGTTATATCTCTGTGATAGGTGCCCACGTCGATCACAGTCCCGTAAGCATCGAAGAGGACAGCTTCTCTCTCTCTCATCACGTACCATTTTCTATTTGCAAACTTAAATAAATTGCGTGAAAGCAAAAAATGGCCCGCGACCTTTAATCTGAAGCGCTCGTAGTGTCTCTAATTCTTGCATCGGATCACTTTTTATTAAAATGACTGTTTATCTGGATGCACGCTTCAGAATTGACCCAATATAGTCTTATTATTGGGAGTGTCACTTTTCGTCGTCCGTATGTTATCAGGCTTATTGCGTCAGAATCCACAAAATGGGCAGGGAAGTTTCTTCTACATTTTAAACATTCATCCTCAATGGAGGGTGGTGACGAGTACACAAAAACAGCCCGGTTCAGAGCCCAATGAACACCGCAAACCAGTTTGCGTAAAGCACCCAGAATTCCCAAGAGAGATAGTGAGAATAAAAAAGTTGACGTAACTGCTGTGCTGAATTGCAGAGTATCTAAATAGATTTCGATGATTAAAACGCCCAGACATATGAACAAAACGTATCTCAGAGCTAAAGGAAATGCGGTGCACACCGGGGGAGGGATGGTCATAGATCTGGACTGATATTCTGAATATCTTGTTACCTCCTCTGCAGCAGCTCACGTGATGGAGTCACTTCGAGACGAAAAAGTTATACTACATCTTGAGGTAACAGTACCACTTAATGGGATTTTTCGATTCGATACTCGGGAGGACCAAGGGCATTAAGCCTAAAGTCGATAAGCTTTTTTCCATGTCAACGGCCTATGTGACATTGAATACGGAGTTCGATCTTAGTTCAACAGGAAAATCAGGAATCTGTTTTAAACCCGTAGAGTCAGCAGATTTCACACACGTTGAAAATGAC
>CAYYMO010000190.1:0-2887 GCA_964472955.1 uncultured Methanomicrobia archaeon
GTCGCTGCAAGAGCGCTTGACGCTACTGACACATTTTGTAAGGTACCATTGGTAAAGTTAGAGACAGTGACATTGACAGACGGTATGCGGAATGGTGCTGTTATAAAGGCTGAAATAATGCCGATAATGATGAAATCAATAAGTATTGCTACAAATCGTATGCCGACACTTCGATAGTGTAGTGCAGGAGCCTGCGGCGCCTGGGTAGGCACTTCAGCAACATGTTCTTCACTCATTTTGAGTTTCACCTCCTGGTCTATTATTACACTCTTGTATTGAGGTGACAAGTACATTTACTTGCCGTTTTTTCCTTTTTAACTAATTATACGGTTCGCTGCTACTATTTACGAGAACTTGCTTAAACAGGGAAAAACAAGTGGGATGTGCTCTTTCGTCACTGGCTTGCCGTGACTTCTTGTATTTTTTATCGTCTCAAACCTGACGTGATCTACTCTCATGCTCTTGTGCTCGCGGGCCTTCCTAACCTGTCAGTTCTATAAGCTCTTTTTTAAGCTCTTCTAACTCCCCTCGTAGCTCTCTATACATCTTTTCCATCGTCGTAGTTATCTCGTCTACGGTCCAATCTACATCTCCAAGTTGTTCATCAACGTGTTCGATAGACTTATAAAAATCATGATACCCATAGATTGGTATTGTGAACCCCATTACAACTTCGGACTTTTCACGAGCCTTTTGCCCCGCGGCAAGGTATGGGTTAATTGACTGACTTATGTCATCGGCAAGAGTGTTGAGACGGGAAGCAAGGGACATTAGATTCCTAGCAAAAGACTCTATATCCTCGAAAACGTTAATCAAATTCACAATAATCTTCTTATTGTTTTGGCTTTTATTTTCAGTCATTTTAACGATCGGTAATTGACCAACATATCGTCATAGCTTCCAATTATACGATATTAGCCGTATCTTGTCATTTTCGCATCTTCTGCATGCTAGGCACACATTTGATGCGTCTGTTTCGTTTTCCAGAATCACGATAGCGCCATCGCCCATCCAGTCATCTCCACCAAAGTAGATGAAACGATCTTGGCTCTTTTTCATTTCATGTTAACAGCTCTTTTCAAATTGGCATTATAAGAAGAAGCGCGGGCATGATAGACATAACACTGAAAATGGCATTTGCCAAGTTACCTATATCGCTCGACGCCACAATTTGCAGCCACGTCGAAATGAGTGGTAGAATTGAAGATACTAAGTCTGTTATTTGACTCGCCTCTTTAATTTTAAAAACATATTGAGTAACAGTTCCTCGCTATAAGATTGTGTTAATCTGATTCGTTTCTTATCTCGTTTACAGTGGACTTTGACACGTCTCCTTTCATCTCTTCCTATTTTTTCCACTCACCTCTATACATTCTGGGTGAGGTAAGAATATTTTAGCTTTTAGGACGTAAAATACTTAGAGACATAGAAAGTATATATAAATCTTAGTAAACAGTTAAAAAAGAGGGTGGAAAACAGAGTTTCACGTGGGTTGAAGATGGATTTTTAGATAAAGATTTGGTATGTAGTGTCAATAGTGCTACTGTTTTTTCGTTACGAGCCTAATATCACTCCTAGTTAATGTCTCGAGTGCTTAGCATTCGCTTAGTATCCTGTCGCGTAAGGTGAGTGTTTGGTACCACGTGTCCAGTTTTAACTACTTTCTCTGCTTGTACCTCACTCATCAGCAGAATCGGAACTCGGCTTTCAACAGGATCTGTGCAGCGGTCAATGCCTCTGTGTTTTTTTTTCGGCTACAGAGTCACAGGGTGCGCTGCCGTTTTTTAATATTATAACCTGGCGCCTTCCTCACCAGAAGAGAGACCAGATATTGGAGATGGTTTCGGCGCTGCCATGAGTCGAGGAGTGTTGAAAAAAAGTGAAGTATTAATCCTGTTTGGATCTCTCAGTGGGGCACAAGCGTAAGACATGCTTTTTAGCTTGCAAAGAGTTCGTATGTTACGGTGTAGCATTCAGTTAGCCACGGTCGCGTATACGGAATAACTCGCACAATTTCTATCCGTGTCCCCATCTTCTCCAGCCACATCCTGTAGTCTTTCATCGATTTGAAGTCCTCCACGCGGATGCCTAACGATTTCTTAGGTTGCGACGATGTTTGAACATTATTTACGTGTGGTGCGTCGTCAACAAGAATGCCACATTTTTCGCAGAACGTAGTATCTGGGTAAACCAGCATACCACAGTTTGAGCAGAATTTTCCAAAGGTCACGTTGCTACACCTACCGTTCTATGTAAACTTGTAGAACAAACTTAGAAGAACAAATTTAGAGCATTAAACTTTTTCATTTTGTTCTAGCATCAGTATGACATGTGGCCTACTGTTTGTAGCCGATAGGGCTTTGGTGATGTACTCGGCGAGCACCGCAAGCGGAACATCAAGCCCTGATAGATTTAATTGTGAGACCTTATTGTGACACGCAATTGTTGTCACAAATCCTTATATTCAAGCTTAACTCACGCTTCTTTGCTGAAGAAGAAGGTGAATCTCTACAGTGTAGGGGAGGTAGCGTGCTGTCACCCCTCGTTACCTCCTTTGAATATTTTCTAACAGACTAACTTGCTTGCCTGTGTGTTTCAAGTCGAACGCTGGTAACGCTTGGACAAAAGGAAAACGTCTGGAAACGACAGAAAGGTACAGAAGAAAGGCATTTATTTATATATTGGGGCCATTGTTCAACTAATTCATGGGTATACTGCTAGACCTCATTAAAATAGCACTCATCCTCGTAATCGCGCTCCTAGCGATCACCATTATCTTCCGCTTACTCCCGTTGTTGATATTCGTCGCACTAGTGCTCCTCGTGATATGGTTTCTGTTTTACCGAAACCATCCGCAGTGATCGATCGATCCGGTGGTGGATGAAAA
>CAYYMO010000191.1:0-2511 GCA_964472955.1 uncultured Methanomicrobia archaeon
GTAAAGCCCCTCACCCCAAACTTCGTAGCACACAAGACGGTTAATTCCTCCATGCCGACGGTGCCAGCAATGCTCCCAATGTTAATTATGGTGTCTTTGACATGGGGCAGGCACGCTCGCGTCATTTTTATAAGACCTTCTAAATTCGTCCGCACTTGCGTGGCAATGTCCCGAAAACTCTGATTTTGCAACGGTGTCCACGACAGAGTTCCTGCGTTGTTCACCAAAATATCGAGCTTCTTGTGTTCCTTCACTACTTCATCCACTGCGTGGAGTATGCTCTTGTCATTCATCAGGTTTAGTGCAATGAGTGATGCATCGGTGGCGCCTAGCTCTAAACACCTCTTATACGCTTTTTCCGCCTCTTCTTTTTCTTTATGATAGGTCACAACAACCGTCGCTTTTTCTTGTGCAAACTGATATGCAGTCTCCCTGCCAATGCCGATACTCGAACCAGTCACTAGAACAACCTTACTTTTCATGAGACACTCTCATTGGTATTGATTGACAAAATTCCCATATACAAGTTTCGCTTCTTTTTAATGGATTTCGCCAAAGATGGTCGAGATGCCTGATTGAACAACTTTTCTAGAAGTGGTATGATACATTTATTAAACAAGCTACTTGCCGTGTATCCTAAGCCAGATACCACTTGTTACGCGGCTTTTCACAGGCATTCCCTTTGTTCTGACATTCTCTTCGGCGAAATCAGCTATCTAAATAAACCGCTTAAGAATAAGTTTAGATCGGGGTAAAAGATATTTTAGCTAACCTTTCAAATACACAGTGCCGATACCAGAACACCCCAAACCAATAAGAATTAACCGTAGAGAAGACATGTAATAGACGGACTAAAAACGTTAAAGATCCGTATAACAAGACTTTAAACGTAAAAAAGAGAGAGAGGGAGTTTCATTAATAGTGGGTTTACCGTATACCTTCTCCTTTTAGCCTTCATTACATTTGCAACGGTCAATTACACCGGTAGTAATGGCAGGCTACGTGAAACTAAAAACACCAACGCACTGCGAGAGGGCTATATCTCGGTACCTGGTGGGAATGCATGGTACAGAGTCGTGGGTGCGAATAGGAAAAAAATCCCGCTTTTGCTTCTGCACGGAGGCCCTGGAGCCTCACACGACTATCTTGAACCACTCGAACCTCTCAGTGACGAACGGCCTGTTATTTTTTATGACCAACTCGGCGGCGGCAACTCAGGTAGACAGGACGATCAGTCTCTCTGGACGATTGAACGCTTTGTAGAAGAACTAGAACAAGTCAGAGAGACTCTTCAGTTACGCGAGGTACATATACTTGGACAGTCGTGGGGAACCATGCTCGGTGTTGAGTACATGCTCATGAAAAAGCCTCACGGAGTCACAAGCTTGATACTTTCCGGGCCGTGTTTGAGCGCTGCTCGGTGGAGTGCCGATCAAAAGGCGTATCTCTTGGGGTTCCCTGAGGCCATTCGGCGAGTTATTCAGGACAGTGAGGCGTCCGGAGATTTCAGTTCATCCGGGTATCAAGAAGCCATGATGCAGTACTATAAACGGCACGTGTGTCGCTTGGATCCCTGGCCTGAATGTCTGATAAGAACCTTTGAGAAGCTGGGTCACGCTGTGTATGAGTATATGTGGGGTCCGAGTGAATTTACCATCACCGGATTGCTCAAAGATTACGATAGGACCGCTAGACTAAAAGAGATATCGACTCCCACCCTCTTTACGTGTGGACGGTACGATGAGGCTGCACCTGATACGACGGCCTATTATCAAACCATGCTTCCCGGATCAGAGAGCACTGTTTTCGAGGGTGCTTCGCACGAACATCATATTGAGAGACCTGAACAGTATATGCACGTAATTCGTAGTTTCCTTCATCGTGCAGAAAGTGTTTGAAGCCCTCTCTACTAAAACAAGAGTGAACTAATAAACGCGAGGGAGCTTCTCCGTCATTTTTCACATTAACATCAATTCTAGACAAACAGGTGGACTTCACCTAACCTTACATCCACTAGTTGAATCTGGTATACGAGTAGCGACGGCACTCTATGTTTTCCCGTCAGAATTCTAACGTTGGATATTAACCGTCGCTTCTTGAATACCGTGCGATCAATCGTCTGATGAGGCTGGGAGGCTGGTGGTGTACCACATAAGAGAACACCACCAGCCACAAAGTGTTGGCCAACCCTATCGTGACCGCATTTGTCGTTCTATCCCTAGAGGGAAGATATGTTTGCTAATTCCCCCTCACACCCCATGCATAGTTGCTATGAACATAGGTTGTCTGTTTACTTAGCACCACAGGCACGGCGGCAACGGGGGCACTGCTACAGGCACAGGTAACGGTACTAGCGCAGGTAACGGTACTACTGCAGGTAACGGTACTACTGCAGGTAACGGTACTACTGCAGGTAACGGTACTACTGCAGGTAACGGTACTACCGCAGGTACTGGTACTACTGCAGGTAACGGTACTACTGCAGGTACTGGTACTGGCAGAGGCGCAGGT
>CAYYMO010000192.1:0-10402 GCA_964472955.1 uncultured Methanomicrobia archaeon
AAGATTAGTAGAAAGCAACTATGATTGGAAAGTTGTAACTGAACAGATACTTGACATATACAAAGATGTGATCGAGTTTTGACTGATGGAATAGAATAAATAATATTTTCTGCCTTGCAATTGAGTTAGTTTTTACCGCAAAATATGCTGACTTATGACTTGTCACTAACTAAATATTTATGTGAGAATCAATAACCCATAGCTGAATGAAGATTTGCGCGGTTGTTCCCGTATCGCCCTACGAGCCAGAATCATTAATCAAAAAATCAATGGAATGTTTAAAAGAACTAAACTGTAAAGAATATAAGTTTGAGGTATATTACGTAATAGACACGGCTAAAGATGATACAAGAAATTTTGGCTCAAAATTTCCGCCTAATTTTAGGACAATACTGCGAAATAATAGCAAGGGCGGCAGGGCTGGGGCCATAAACGAATTCTTGAACGTGATAAATGACGCTGATTACGTAGCAATATTTGATGTCGACAGCAGACCTTCAAAAGATTTCATCATTGAGTGTATTAAAGCGCTTAACAAAAACGATTCCGCGGTATTGTCAAGTGGATGTCGATTTGTGACGAACAAAAATAACGTACTAACTAAGATTGTCTCAATAGAGTATGGTTTCTTTTGTGACTTGTATCGTTTATATCACTGGGCAGATGGTTTTCTGCAGTTTAACGGAGTGATAGGGGTGATAAAAGCATCTTTTTTAAAAAAAGAGAGATTTAACGAGACATCATCATGTGAGGATCTTGACCTTACCCAAAGGATATACCTCGCTCAGCATGTTGCTATTCTTGCCAAAACAACTGTTGGTGAACAGGCCCCCACCACAATGAAAGACCTGTACAACCAAAGAGTGCGGTGGTTGCGTGGTGCCGTGGAAGGCTATAGAAAATTCCTGTTTCCTATGATAAGAGCCCCTATACCATTTTCAAGAAAACTGTTTTGGTTCGCTTCCTTAACTACGCCCTTCTTCGCATTCCTGCTCAGTCCACTCCTTATCTTCTACAGTGGCAGAGTCGCAAAGGTGAGTCAAAATCCTATCGAATTCTTTGAAATATTATTCGGACTTCTTGCGTACTTGTGGTTTATAACACTTTGCGGAATCATAGCTATAATACGATATATAACTTCAAGAACGCCTGAGTGGAAGAGCGTAACGAGATCAAGCGAGTAACAATAAACGGTGTAAATTTATGAATTATTTGAGAAAGTGGTTGATTATCTCGCTAGCTTTGAGCATAGTATCAATAACAGCTGTAATGCTATTTACTATCGCCTCTGGCACGGTTACCAGTCTAACACACATGAATCCGATATTGCTGTTTGCAGCAATTTCCTTCCAGTTTTTATCGTGGCTTGCTTGGGGGAAAAGGATGCAAGTCATGTCAGAAGGACTCGGTAGGCGGATTCCATTCAAAGATGCAGTCGCGATCGTTCTCTCAAACCTTTTTGCAGCCTCGATTACCCCAGCACATGTAGGAGGTGAGGTAACGAGAATCCAGCTGTTAAGGCGGTTCAATCTTTCAGTAGGCGACGCATCAGCTGTAGTCTTTGGGGAAAGAATGCTTGATGCGCTTTTTTTAGGTATGGTTGCACCTATAGGCTTCATATTGTTTCAAGACAAAATAAAGAGTAATGTGGGGTTAGCTACTCTTTTTGCCTCGATATCAATCATTTTTTTCATAATTTTTTTCGCGACTCTCTATGCGATGGCAAAACCAAAAAATCTGAAGTCAATAGCAGCAAATTTTCGATGGTTGATTATGCGGTTTCGTGGTGAGAGAAGAACAGACGAAATACTAAATCGAGTGTTTCAAGAAATTGACATTTTTCACAACAGCTTAAAAATATATCTAAACGAAAGTAAAAGTGCGCTCAGCAAGGGGTTCGTCTATACAGTAACATTTTGGATTTTTCAGTTTTCAATAGCATCGCTCATACTGGTGGGTTTTGGATCGCAACCTTGGATAATACGATCTTTTTTTGCACAAACGGTGTTAATGATGATCGCTATGGTGCCCCTCACACCGGGTAACAGTGGCATAGCTGAAATAAGTACGGCTTCAATTTACTCAACTTTTATAAGCATCTCCATATTAGGCGTTTTTATCATAACCTGGAGGTTTATAAGTTACTATCTAAATATTTTAGTTGGGGGATTTGTGAGCCTAAAAGTTTTAAAAGACACCCAGATATTAGAAGGGACGATTGAAGAAGTTATTGACGAGATAGAATAGTGCTAAAGTAAACTAACGTGTCGATTATCTGTCTATGGCCTGCTGAACTTTCCATTTAACTAATAAACCACGGCCTAAAGTATTTACGTCGAGTAGTTCGAGTTTGACAAAATCGTGCACAAGACCTTCACCGTCTGCTAAGGTTGGAGCGTTAGCGCCGCCAATAACGATATTACTAATGTAAGTATAAATCTCGTCAACTAGTCCTAAGTTCAACAGGCTAAAATTTAAAGTTCCGCCGCCCTCTACCATAAGTCGTCTAACTCCGCGTCTTTTCAAGTTTGACAAAAGCTCTTTTAGATCTACTCTCTTTTCCCCCACTATTATAACATGGACTTTTCGGGCAAGCTCGTCTAACTTATTTTGGGGTGCGCTTTTTGATAACGCAATTAAGGTATTGGGGCCCACTACTGTCGCATTTGTGGGCGTTCGTGCATTACTATCGACCACAACTCTAAGTGGGTTTTCAGGCAAGGCCTGTTTTAACCGCATGTTCTTGAGCTCGTCTGATTTTATCGTAAGCTTTGGGTCATCTGCAATAACAGTCTCAACTCCTACCATTATAGCATCTGCAGACGCCTTTAACTCATCGACTCTTTTAAAATCTTCAGGTCCAGATATTTTTACTTGCTTTTTTTCAATTGTTGAGATCTTACCATCAGCACTCATTGCTGAATTTATAAAAACAAATGGCCTCATTATCTCCTCTATATCTCATCAACTTGTATTAATAATTAGATCCATTAGATGCTATTTAATTAAAATATATGAAGTTTGAGACCATACATAAAAATTAACGTGATGTCAGAAGGACGTAGGCCGCGTACGTAGGTGGGGGGGTCACCTTTTAGTAAAAAAAATGTGAGGGGGTACGAGTTTTTGGAGCACACCGCAGATGTTTTGTTTCGTGCTTACGGAAACAATCTTAGCGAGTTGTTCGAGAACTCAGCTGAAGCTCTTGAAAGTGTCATGATCGACTTGTCAAACGTAGCTCCGGAGGATATCAAACACGTAGAACTGTCCTCAGATACATACGAGAACTTGCTCTTTGACTGGTTGTCCACGGTATTAATTTTCTTTGACGTTGAATTCTTTGCAATAAGACGATTCAATGTTACTGTAAAAGAAAGATCACTTACTGCAGAGTGTTCAGGAGAGAAAATTGATACGAGAAAACATAAATTAAAAGTCGAGGTAAAGGCAGTTACTTATCACGAGTTGGAGATAGTACAAGATGACGTATATCACGTTAACGTGACACTTGATGTCTAGGAGTGTGCTTGATGAAAATTATGGATTTAAAAAAGGTTAACGATTTCACTTGGGAAATTAAAAAAGATCCGTTAGTGGGGATGAGAGTTCCAGGCAGAATTTTTCTATCCGAGACCCTCTTAAACTACCTCGAACCAGGTGCGATACAACAAGTGACAAATGTTGCAAAACTTCCTGGCATTCAAAAATACTCATTTGCAATGCCAGATGTGCATACCGGCTACGGGTTTCCAATAGGAGGAGTCGCTGCCTTTGACGTCATCGAAGGGATAATTTCCCCTGGTGGGGTGGGTTTCGACATTAATTGCGGTACAAGGTTATTGGCAACTGGGTTGAAATTGGAAGAAGTGTATCCAAAAATACAGGAATTGGTAAACCAGCTTTACAACAATATTCCGGCAGGACTGGGTTCAAAGGGAAAACTAAAGGTTTCAGAAAAGGAGCTCGATCAGGTCTTCATTAATGGGGCAAAATGGGCGTTACGCAACAGCTATGGAAATGAATCGGACTTAAAGCACTGTGAGAGTAACGGTCACATGGAAAGTGCGGAGCCTTCAAAGGTAAGCCCGTTAGCCAAAAAGCGGGGTATGCCCCAATTAGGAAGCCTCGGAAGCGGTAATCACTTCGTTGAAGTACAGTACGTCGATGAAATATATAACGAAAATGTAGCTCATACTTTTGGCCTGCGGGAAAACCAGGTGTGTATAATGATACACTCAGGATCAAGAGGCGCTGGACATCAAATATGCACGGATTATCTTAGGGCTTTTCAATCGGCGGCTTTCAAATATGGTATACAACTCCCCGATAAACAACTAGCCTGTGTTCCTGCTAATTCAACAGAGGCAAGTGATTATTTTAGTGCCATGAATGCTGCTGCCAACTACGCCTGGACAAATAGACAAATGATGTCTTTTTGGGTAAGAGAGGTGCTCGAGCACGAATTTAATGATAAAGTTAACGTAGTTTATGATGTGGCCCACAACATCGTTAAACTTGAAAAGCACAAAGTCGATGGTGAAACAAAAGAGGTTTACGTTCATAGAAAAGGTGCAACAAGATCATTTGATAAAGATCCGAGCTATGGTATAGGACAACCCGTATTAATTCCTGGAAGCATGGGAACTGCTTCATATGTTTTATGCGGCACAAAAGAAGCAATGGAGATGACCTTTGGTTCAACTTGCCATGGAGCTGGCAGAATCCTAAGCAGAAAGGCAGCCAAACATCAGTTGACGTCTAACGCGGTTATTGAAAACCTCAAGCAAAAGCACGTATCGATAAAAACTGGGAACATTTCAGATATACCAGAAGAGGCACCTGAGGCTTACAAACCTATAGACGAAGTGATTGACGTTGTCAATAAGCTCAAAATATCTGAGGTCGTACTAAAGCTAAAGCCTATTGGCGTCATAAAGGGATGAAATCTGTAGAAGAATTAGCTCTAACTACGAACTGTGAATAGCATTTTTACTCCTTTCAAATGAGTAACCCATGTTAAATCATGGTAACATTTCTGAGAGGTGTTAAAAAGTCAACGATATATTTATTGCCAATAGTACTAATAAAGAATAAATGGGCTAGCTCGGATGGCCCGGCGTCATCTGTAACCCAAAATCGTCGGTATGTGGGGAGCGAAGCAGAGGGAAGGCATTTTAGTAGTTTGGTCTTCTTATAATTTCAACAATGATACTCCGTCCTGCGGGGCCAGCGGTGATGCATAACTGATCGGAGGGTCTGTTATGTACCTTTGTCGTGAGCACCGGTTGAGGCCCGGAAGGGAGCAAACTTATTATGGACGTTTGACGCTCGCGGGGGTATGGAGCAGAGAAGGAACTATGAGCTCTGTCATGCTGCAAAATGACGACTTCTCTGCACGCCCACATTGCTCCAGTTGGGGTAGCCAAGCCTGGTCTACGGCGCTGGTTTGCTAAACCAGTGTCCCTCTGGGACTCGTGGGTTCAAATCCCACCCCCAGCGCTTTGCATGATTTTTCTTGCCGATTACGGAAGGACACTGCATAAAGCTCGAAAAAATCGTGCCTAATTATAAATACCATGATAGGTTAAAATCCAATGGACAAGAGGAATCAATTTGGCTAAGGCAGAACCCCAGAAAGAGGAAATTAAGTACATAATAAGGATTGCACAAACTGATTTAGACGGAAAGAAAGACGTCCAATATGCGTTGACTGGATTGAAAGGAATAGGAATTCGAACTGCTCGGATCTTAGCTGAAAGTGCAGAGGTAGATCCTACCCTTACCATGGGTTACCTTGAAGACGAGCAGATTGATCGACTCAGAACTGCCGTAGACAACTTTCAGACCATAATTCCGACGTGGATGTTCAATCATCAAAAAGACGTTACAACGGGTCAAGATATACATATACTCGGCTCTGAACTAACCCTAACGCTGCGAGAAGACATCAATCGCATGAAAAAGACGCGTAGCTATGTAGGCATTCGTCACGAGAGAGGCCACAAGGTGCGAGGCCAGAGGACTAAATCGACGGGTCGCAGAGGTGCGACTGTAGGCGTTCAGCGTAAGAAGAAGCAATAATTAAGAAATAGCTAAAAATAGTTTAGGGTGTGAAAATGGGATATCCTGGCAAAAATAAAAAGACTTTTGATAAGCCTAGTCACCCGTGGCAAGGAACAAGAATCAGCGCAGAAGCACAGCTTGTGAAAAGTTACGGATTAAAAAACAAGAAGGAGATCTGGAAAGCTGCAACGACGCTTAGAAAATATCGCCGGGAAGCAAGAAAATTGCTTTTCGAGACTCAAGAGCTCGGAGAGCGCGGAGAGCACGCAAAATTTGAGAGAGAAAAATTTCTAAGCAAACTTAGGAAAATAGGTCTGATACGAAGCGATTCAACCTTGGATGAAGTGCTCACGCTAAAAGTTGAAGATGTTCTCGAGAGAAGATTACAAACTCAAGTTCATAAAAAGGGACTCGCTAACTCAACAAAGCAATCGCGACAGCTTATAGTTCATGGTCATATAGCAGTCGGGGGACGTAGACTTACCGTCCCAAGTTATGCAGTACCAATGGATGAAGAAGAGATCATCGAATTTTATAAGGGTTCACCAATTTATAAAGACGTGTCCGTAGAAAGCCCAACAATGGATAAGGAGTGATATTACCAAATGGCTGAAAAAAAGTGGGGAATCGCACACATTTTTGCGTCCTTCAACAACACGATCATAACGATTACGGATCTCAGTGGGGCAGAGACTATATCAAAATCTTCCGGCGGGATGGTGGTCAAACAGGACAGGAACGAGAGCTCGCCCTACGCTGCCATGCAACTTGCAACGAGCGTCGCGGAACAAGCGCTTGATAAGGGGATCATGGGCGTTCATGTGAAGGTAAGAGCGCCAGGGGGTAATAGACAAAGAAGCCCCGGACCTGGAGCTCAGGCGGCAATAAGAGCGCTTTCACGTGCTGGGCTAAAAATTGGTAGGATTGAAGATTTAACGCCAATCCCTCACGATGGAACACGGGCCCCGGGTGGAAGACGGGGGAGAAGAATTTAAAGCAAGGTGCTAAATGGATTTGAACTTCATCGAGTTTACAGATAAGAAGGCGCGTTTTATACTTTCAGGGGTTACCCCTGCATTTGCGAATAGTATAAGAAGGGGCATGATTACTGATGTGCAATCTATGTCAATTGATGACGTCAACTTCTACAACAATACCTCGGTGTTATTTGACGAGATGCTAGCATTAAGACTCGGACTTATACCTCTGACAGGAGGTAATGATTACGTTCCTGCATCTGAGTGCACGTGTGGCGGAGAGGGGTGCTCGTTCTGCCAAGTCTCTTTAACGTTGAATGTAAAGGGGCCGATAGTCGTATATTCACGTGATTTGAAATCTTCAGACCCGGAAGTCGTTCCTGCAGAAGAGGAAATACCGATAATAAAGCTATTCAAAGACCAAGTGATAATGCTCGAGGCAATAGCGAGAAAAGGATGCGGCAGGGATCATGCAAAGTTCCAACCAGCAGTCGCGGCTAGTTATAAGTATGTGCCACAATTTGTAATTGATGGATGTGACGGATGTGGAAAATGCGAAGAAGCCTGTCCGAAAAAAATAATAAAGGTTGAGGGGCAACTAGCTAAAATTACAGACGAACTACAATGCTCGCTTTGCAATTTGTGCCGGATAGCTTGTGATATAGGCGCAATAAAAGTTACAGGAGATGCTCAATCCTTCGTATTTTATGTGGAATCAGATGGATCAATGAGGACTAGAAACTTGTTGATTAAATCAATTGAATCATTGAGGGATAAATCAGATCAGCTGAGCGAATATTTGAAGAGTTTTGGATAGGCGGGGGTTGCCAAGCTAGGTCAAAGGCGCTAGGTTGAGGGCCTAGTCTCATAGGAGTTCGTGCGTTCAAATCGCACCCCCCGCATATTGAAATTTGAGTAAGTACTAGAGTAGATTTCCATGGGAGAAAGAAACATTAGAAAAACCAATGTAAGATTAATACAACTTATTGAAGATCTAAAAACGTATTCAAAAGAGCACGACGCTAGCATATGGAAAGAGATAGGCAGACGACTGGAGTCACCTTCAAAAAATCATTGTGAAGTGAATTTGAGTCGTATTAACAGATATACAAAATTAAGTGACGTTATAGTTGTACCGGGAAAAGTTCTTGGAGCTGGCGTGCTTGACCATCCTGTGACCGTTGCTGCTGTGAATTTCACTGATTTAGCTCGGAAAAAAATAACAGCTACAGGGGGCACCGTAGTAACAATTGAAGAGCTTCTTAGAACCCTATCCAAAGGGTCGAATGTGAAAATTATAAGATAAATTTTTAAAAAGGTGATTCTCTTGACAGTTATAGATGCCAACGGACAAATACTAGGGCGTCTTGGAAGCGTTGTTGCAAAGCGATTGCTATCTGGTGAGGAAATAAATATCATAAACGCAGAAAAAGTCATGATCTCAGGTAACCGTGACACAACCCTATCGAAGTATCGTTCTATGAGAGAGAGAGGGTCCAAGGAGAAGGGACCGTACTACCCTAAGCGTGCTGATATGATCGTAAAGCGCACAATTAGAGGGATGTTGCCGTACAAAAAGACGAGGGGACGACTTGCATTAGCTAAATTAAAAGTCTATATTGGGGTACCGGCAGAATTTGCCAATGTCCAAACCGAGACGATTGAAGCCGCAGAAAAGTCTCGCCTTAGTACTGCCAAAATAGTAGCGCTCAAGGATATTTCCGAGAGGCTAGGAGCGAGGAAGATATGGTGATAAAATGGTAAAAATTGTTAACTCAAGTGGTAAGCGTAAAACCTCCATAGCTCGGGGCGCAATAAAAGAAGGACAAGGTATCATAAAAATCAACAAGAAGCCGTTAGATATAATTGAACCCGAACTAGTTAAAACTAAGATTCGAGAGCCTCTTATGTATGCTGGGAACTTGGCCGAGAAGCTGGATATAAAAGTTAATGTTCGCGGTGGAGGGATGGTGAGTCAAGCTGATGCCGCGAGAATAGCTATTGCACGTGGACTGATTGAGTGGACCAACGACCTCGGCTTAAAGGATTTGTATCTTAAACAGGACAGAACTCTACTCGCAAGCGATTACAGACAGAAAGAACCAAAAAAGTTCGGCGGCCGAGGAGCTCGGAAACGCAGACAAAAATCGTATAGGTAATAGATAAAGATGATACCAATTAGATGCTTTACTTGCGGGGCAGTTATATCCATTTATTGGGATGAATTTAAAGAACGTACAAGTGCTGGAGAATCTGTGAAAGCAATTCTTGATGATCTTGGAGTGATGCGTTACTGTTGTAGAAGGATGCTTCTCACCCATAAAGAACTAGTCGATATTTTAGCTCCGTATCAATAAAGGGGTTGTGGGGTAGCCTGGATATCCTACGGCGTTCGGGACGCCGTAACCTGAGTTCGAATCTCAGCAACCCCATGTTGTGTCTGTTGGAGGAAAAAATTTGAAAGAACTTACCGAAGAACTCACTCGCTATGAAAAGGCGAGAATTGTCGGTGCAAGAGCTTTACAGATATCAATGGGTGCACCAACTTTGATTAATGTCAACTCTTCTGACCCTATAGATATAGCCCTTGAGGAGCTTGTGCGTGACGTTATACCAATAACCATAAAAAGACACGGGGTCCGTAGATGACTGTAGTAGAAGCAATATCTGTTTCCAAAATACTCGACGCGATGGGCGACGACGCTTTAGAAGTAGAAGTAGTTACTAAAAACGGTTATGGACGGTCGTCATTTCCCGCTCGTGGTGAAGCCATTAACATGGCTAAAGAAGCAGTTTCAAGGCTCATCGGGAAAGATGCAAACCAGCAAGCTGAGGTAGATACGTTTTTACGAGAGACTTTTAGTGATTCAAATTTAAATGCGGTATTTTCAATAGCAATAGCCAAAGCAGCTGCGTCCTCTTATGACATACCGCTTTGTAGCTATTTAGGAGGGGCCTTTTCAAAAGCGATGCCATACCCGATTCTAAGAGTTTTTAAAACTGATGTTGATTTTTATGTGATCGTTGTTGGGGCAAAATCTTTTGGTAACGCGGTTGCAATTTCAACCTATATCCATCGCGAATTTAACAAGTTGGAAATGTCACAACGTTCTGAGGATTCTCATGTTTTGGATAATTTGACTGCAATCGTAAAGGAAGCGGAAATGAAATTTCGGATAGACGTACGGCTTGGAGTGGGCTTTAAATCTGCAGCGGATTTTGAAGGACAATATTTTTTACAGGATGGCACGTCGACTTCGACAAACGAGGTTGACCTCATGCTTGAGTTAATAAGCCGATACAGATTGTATTACGTTGAAGATCCATTTGATAAAGAGGATTATAGATCCTTTGCTGAATTG